>JBIKKC010000258.1:0-3168 GCA_044360615.1 Bacteroidia bacterium
GCTGTGCTAGATAAGCCAGAGGAATTCTCACAAGATAAATTTACTGTTTGTGCCAAACCATGAATTAAGGATCCCAGAATCATTAGACTAACTAAAATTAATTTTTTCATTTGGTTATTAGTTTTCTTCTGGGTAATTGATGATATAGTCTGCATTGATTGTTTTTTCAACTTTATACATTTTTTCTAGGCTTCCAAACCTAATTAAAAGGCTATCTAAAGTACTTGGAACGGCAACTTCTAAGCTTAAATTTTCTTCCATTAAATGGTTACCAGTGTAAAAATTTGCAGTTTTACTTTTATTAGTTATTGTTAGTGTATTTTTAATTGGATCTATGGTTTTTAAGCCTGTAATAATTAGCTTAATCGTTAGTATGGTATTCCAATTAAAACTAGGGTCTGTTTTAATTTCATTAAACTTGCTAGGTGTGCTTGCAGGTTGCTCTATTTTAGTTGGTTCTTTTATACAAGATGCTAAGGCTAGCATAAGAAAAATTAATAAACTCAAATACCTAGGTGTTTTCATTTGTTTAAAATTTAACAAATTTAATAATAATTACTTTACGCCCCTATTAAAATATTAGATTTATAATCCATCTATAATGCCTTTAATCCAATTTACTTGATTCGTATTTTTCAGGTCTGGCGTTTCAAGTTTTTTTGCACGAAGCCAAACCTAATAAAGCCAGGTTGGTAAGGGTGAATAACTTTTTTATTAATTTTAGCGTTTATCATGTTGGTTCAAAATAGGCTTTTGTATTTTAATGGGAATTATGATTAATTTTGGGTTAAAATATTGTGGTGTAAATTTGATCTTATTTCATTTATAATATTCTTTAGTTAATCTTACCTTCGCAACATTTAATAATAACCAATGGCAGGAACAGAATTTTATGGCGCAGAAGAGCGCAAAGAAATTAATGATGTTTTAGAAACAGGCATCTTTTTTAGATATAACCACGACCACCTTCGCAACAATATTTGGAAGGCTAAAGAATTTGAAGCTGAGGTAGCCAAATTAGTAGGTGCAAAATATGCACATGCAGTATCTAGTGGTTCAACTGCGGTGTCTTGCGCTTTAGCAGCTGCTGGTATTGGGGCTGGCGACGAAGTAATTGTACCACCGTTTACTTATATTGCTTCTGTAGAAGCCGTTATTTTTGCGGGTGCCTTGCCTGTTTTTGCAGAAATAGATGAAACCCTTTGCCTAAGTGCTGATGGCATTAAGAAGGCAATTACGCCTAAAACTAAAGCGATTTTATTGGTACACATGTGCGGACAAATGGCACAAATGGATGAGATTATGCAAGTAGTAAATGACCACAATCTTGTTTTAGTGGAAGATGCTGGTCAGGCTATGGCTGCCAGCTATAAAGGTACTAGCACTGGTTTGTTTGGTAAAACAGGTTGCTATAGTTTTGATTTCTTTAAAATTGCTACAGCCGGCGAAGGTGGTGTAATGGTTACCAATGATGAGGTTGCCTACAAGCTTGCCGATAATTTTGCAGATCATGGTCACGATCATATTGGTTCAAACCGAGGAATGGAAAACCACCCCGTACTTGGCTTTAATTATAGAATCTCAGAATTACACGCTGCGATAGGCTTGGTTCAAACCCGCCGTGTACCTATGATTAGAGAGAAGAATAACGTGCATAAGAAATTTATGATGCAAGAATTAGGCAAAATTCCTGGGGTTTCTTTTGCTACTATTCCAGATGCTGATGGGGATTCTGCCACTTTCCTAAATCTATTTTTGACTGATACCCATGCCGCTCAAAAAGTTGTAGATGCTTTTAATGCAAATGGCGTTGGCGGTTTTAATTATTGGTATACCAATATGTACCATTTTATTAACCAATGGGATCATATTAAAGAGGGTAGAGTAGCTGCTAAAACCAATGTTCAATTATTAGGTGCACCGCAAGATTATATAAACATGAACTTGCCTAAAACGCAAGAAACCATCGGAAGACTTATTTCTTTTGGCATCAAAGCAAGCTGGACAGAGCAAGAGCTTAAAGATTTAGTGGCTAAAATGACCTCGAGCATTCATCAAGCACTTTCTATTACAGCCTAATCTTCTCGCATGTCACACAAGAATTTTAAGTCGATAGAAAAAACTGTTTTTGGTCGCGGAAGTTTTGCCCAATTGGCAGAAATTGTTGCTCCCATAAGAGAAAGGAACCAGCAGTATTTTGTGTATGTGGTGGATCATTATTTTAAAGGAAAGGCCCTAGAAAGCCAATTACAGGCGCAACCAGAGGATATTATTTATTTTATTGATGTTGATCCTCATGAGCCAACAACCGAACAAATTGACCAATTGCGAGATGAGATATTAGCCACAAAAGGATTGCCAAGTGGTTTAATTGGTATTGGAGGTGGCAGTATTATGGATATTGCTAAAGCACTTGCTTTAATGCTAACCAATGAAGGTTCATCTGTTCAATATCAAGGGTTGAACCTCATTAAAAAGCCGGGCGTATACCATTTGGGTGTGCCAACAATTTCTGGAACTGGCGCAGAATGCAGCATGACGGCTGTGTTAACTGGTCCTGAGAAAAAGCTTGGGCTAAAATGTGATTGGACCATTTTTGATCAGGTAATTTTGGATTCTGAATTAACCGCCTCGGTGCCTACAGATAAGTGGTTTTATACAGGCATGGATACCTTTATTCATTGCATAGAAAGCAGAGATGGTATGTTAAATAATGCCTACAGTTTTGCTTATGGCGAGCAATCTCTTAAGCTTTGCAGAGAGGTATACCTAGGTGAAAAGGCTGGTAGAAGCCCAGAGAATGACGATAAATTGATGGTGGCCTCATTAATGGGTGGCCTCAGTTTAACCTATTCTGAAGTGGGTATTTGCCATGCGTTAAGCTATGGATTAAGTAAGATTTTTGGAGAAAAACATTGCTATGCAAATTGTTTAGCCTTTCAACACTTAGGCGATTATTATCCAGAAGGAGTTGCAGAGTTTAAAACTATGTTGCAACAACATGGGGTGAGCTTGCCACAAGGTTTAAGTAAAGCATGGACAGAAGATGAAATTACTGCCATGGCCCAGGTTGCCTATAATTTGCCGCATATGTGGAACCATGCTATTGGCACTGATTGGAAAGAAAAAATTACTTTAGATACTATTAAAGATTTATTTAGAAGATTG
>JBIKKC010000072.1:0-9988 GCA_044360615.1 Bacteroidia bacterium
TGCGATGCCAATATTTCTGTGATGTTAAAAGGATCCAAGGAATTTGGAACCAAGGTGGAAGTAAAAAACATGAACTCTATGCGCAATGTGCAACGCGCCATTGATTTTGAAATAGAAAGGCAAGTAAGGGCCTTAGAAAATGGGGAAAAATTGGTAACGGAAACCCGCACCTTTGATGCACTTAAAAACAGAACTATGACTATGCGAACCAAAGAAGGCGCCGCAGATTACAGGTATTTTCCAGAACCAGATTTGCCACCTTTGCACATTAACGTAAATTTTATTGAACAGGTAAAAGAGCAAATGCCAGAACTACCCTCTGCCCTATTCGAAAAATTTACCAAGGTAATTGGGCTAAGCGAGTATGATGCGCAGGTGCTTACCGAAAATAGAGAGTTGGCAGAATACTTTGAAGCCATGTTAAAACACACACCTAATGCCAAAGCCGCAGCCAATTGGTTAATGGTAAGTGTAAAAGGATATTTAAACGAGCAAGCCATAGAAATTAGAGATTTTGTATTGCAGCCTGCAAAAATTACAGAAATCATAGATTTAATAGACAGCGGTAAGATAAGTAACAGTGCAGCCTCTCAGCGCTTGTTCCCTGCCATGATAGAAGAACACCATCTCTCTGCGCTGCAATTGGCCGAAAAACTAAACTTACTTCAAGAAAGCAATTCAGACGAACTTAATAAATGGATTGCAGATGCCTTGGCCAAATACCCAGAAAAGGTAGCAGAATATAAGGCTGGCAAAAAGAGTTTAACAGGTTTGTTTATGGGTGAGGTAATGAAGTTTAGTAAAGGCAAAGCCGATCCAAAAATGGCAAATCAATTATTGGTGGAAGCATTAGAAAAAGCTTAAGAAAAAAAATGAAATTTATACAACACATTAGCGTATTTGTATTGTTGGCATTGCTAGTAAGCGCATGCAGTAACAAAGATAGTGAGAGCAAAAAAGGGTTTACTATTTATGGTAAAATTAAAAACGCAGGCGACTTAAGCTCCCTTGCCTTGCAAGAATTAACAGCCAGCGGTTTGATCCTACTAGATACAGCAAAAGTAGCCAGCGACGGCAGCTTTACCATGCAAGGTACCTTACCAGAGAAAACCTTTTGTATCATCCGATTTGAGAAGGGAGACATTGCACTTTTAGTAGACACCAATGCAAACCTTACCTTAGAAATTGATGGAAATGACATAGACAATTATTCGGTTCAGGGCTCTAAAGAAAATGAGGAATTAAAGCAAATTTTTACTTTAAATAGCGCTTTCTTTAAAGCTGGTAAAACAGTGGAAGATAGATTTAGTAGCTATACCCCAGAAACCATGACACCTGCCATTGAAGAGCAAATTCGCTTTTCATTTGATAGCATACAAAGTCTTCACAAAAAAGCCATTATAGATTTAACAGGAAGTTTAAGCAATTCTTTCGCAGCTTATTTTGCCACCAACTTCTTACTTCCAGATGCAGAACTTAGCTTTCTAAAAGTTATAGATGAAAAACTATATGCGAGCAATACGAGTTCTAAATATGCCTCACAATTACACAATAAAGTAGAGAGCATGAAGAAAACAGATTTAGGTGCTATTGCTCCAGAAATAGTGCTTAGCGACCCATTTGGCAAACCAGTTAGCCTATCTTCCTTTAAAGGTAAAATTGTATTGATAGATTTTTGGGCGAGCTGGTGTGCACCTTGCAGAAAAGAAAACCCAGCTAATGTGCTGCTGTATAACAAATATAAAAGTAAAGGCTTTGAAATTTTTGGCGTAAGCTTAGACGATGACCGAGAAGCTTGGATTGAAGCCATTAATAAAGATAAATTGCTTTGGATGCACGGTTCAGACCTACAAAAATGGAATTCTTCTTTGGTAGGTACCTATGGTATTGATGCCATTCCATACACCGTTTTAGTAGATAAAGATGGAAAGATTATTGCTAAAAAATTAAGAGGTAAAGAGCTGGAAAACAAGCTAAAAGAGCTTTTTGGATTTTAATATGCAAAAGTGCTTAACATTTTAATAACGATTACTTCACATTGACATAAGCCAAAAGACGGAATCTTACTAAAAAATTAAGCTATGGAAAATAACGGTAAAATATTAGTAGTAGACGATGAGGCAGATATTTGCGAGTTTATTAGCTATAACCTAAAAAAAGAAGGTTACCAAGTTTGGGTAGCAAATAACGGCAAAGAAGCTATCCCAATTGCTTTGAAAGTAAAGCCAGATTTAATTTTATTAGATGTGATGATGCCGGTTATGGATGGCATTGAAGCTTGTAGGATAATTAAATCTGACCCAGAGTTTAGCAAAACATTTGTGGTATTTTTAACCGCTAGAGCCGAAGAATATTCTGAGATAGAAGGCTTTAACGCAGGTGCCGACGACTACATTGCCAAACCAATAAAACCAAAGGTTTTAATATCACGCTTAAACGCTATTCTTCGCAGAAAAATAAAGGAAACAGCTGCTCCTTCTATTAAAGTAAAGGATATAATTATTGATAGAGATTCCTTCTTAATTTACCGTGGAGATCAAAAAATACAATTGGCTAGAAAAGAATTTGAATTACTATTCTTATTGGCCTCTAAGCCCGGAAAGGTATTTACAAGAGAATACATTTTAGAGAAGGTTTGGGGTGAAGAGGTATTAGTGGTAGATAGAACCATTGATGTGCATATTAGAAAAGTGCGTGAAAAATTAGGCGATGATTATATTGGCACCGTTAAAGGTGTTGGGTACAAATTTGAAATATGACCAGAAACCCTAAACCCATATATGTAGCCTTTTTAATTTCTCTGATTATTTCGGCTATTTTGGGTTTAGTTTCTTTTTTCTTAAGTGAATGGGACATTATCAATACGGTAATAATTTTCACACTCGCATTTGGACTTACCTTCTTTTTGTTTTTTTATACCCTAGAGTTTTTCATTTACCGAAAAATAAAGCTCATCTATAAAACCATACACAGCTTAAAAACCCAGAAGTATGACGCCATTTTAGAAAATTTTGATTGGGATAAAGATCCTATTGGCGAAATGAACAAGGAAGTAATTAAATGGGCAAGAGACAACCGCATGGAAATTGACCAATTAAAGCGCTTGGCCGATTTTAGAAAAGAATTTCTTGGTAATGTTTCTCATGAATTAAAGACCCCAATATTTAATATTCAAGGCTACCTGCACACGCTTATAGATGGTGCAATGGATGACCCTGAAGTAAACACGCGTTTTTTAGATAAAGCCGCAAAAAGTGCAGATAGGTTAAGCGATTTAGTGGCAGATTTATTAGCCATATCGCAATTAGAGAGCGGGGAGCTTACCATGGATGTGGAGCGCTTTGATATCAATAGCTTAGTGAAAGATGTTTACGAGCAATTGTCTAATAAAAAAGTACAGTTATTAATTAAAGACGGCTGCAACCAACCCTTTTATGTTTACGCGGATAGGTACCGTATTCGTCAGGTGCTAGTAAACCTAATTAACAACTCAATAAAATATGGCAAGGAAGGAGGCGCTACAACTGCGGCCTACTACGATATGGACGAAAACCTACTGATTGAGATTGCAGATAACGGACCAGGAATAGAGCAAGAACACCTAAACCGAATTTTTGAGCGTTTTTACAGAATTGATAAAAGCAGATCTAGGGAAGGCAAAGAAGGCGGCACAGGCTTGGGCTTAGCCATTGTAAAGCATATTATTGAAGCCCACCGCCAAAGTGTAAATGTGCGTTCTAGTGTTGGCGTAGGCACCACCTTTGGGTTTACTTTGGCAAAAAGCCAAAACTAAGTATAACGTAAATTTTAAAAATAAGTTTAAAAATAATTTGCAGTCTGCTCTAAAAATATATATTTGCTAATATCTAATTATCTAGCAATGGTAAAAAGTACTAAAAAGAAAATAAGAATGGAATTTGAGGTTAAGGCCTCGCCTACCATGCTTTTTAATTATATCAGCTCTCCATCAGGCCTTTCGCAATGGTTTTGCAATGATGTTGACATCTACAATAATTTTTATAAATTTAAATGGGATGGAGATGAAAATATTGCAGAACTGCTTAAAAAGCACCCCAATAAAAGCATGAAATTCCGCTGGAAAGATTCCCATCCAGAAGAATTTTTTGAATTTGAAATCCTACAAGATGAGCTAACAGATGATGTAGCTTTAGTTGTAACAGACTTTGTAGATGCTTCTGAAGAAAAAAATACCATGCTACTTTGGGAAAACCAAGTTCACGAATTAAGGACTTTACTAGGAGGTTAACTATATTCGCCCAAAACTATCTAGGGTGAAAAAATTTTATAAGCTTATTATCAGCAGTTATCTCAAATCGTTTTTACCAACGTTTGTGATTGTTATGCTGATTTTACTGATGCAAATGATTTGGCTCTATGTAGACGAACTCATTGGCAAAGGCCTAGATTGGCTAGTAATTGGAGAATTATTATTTTACTTTTCTGCTAGCCTTATCCCGCAGGCACTCCCTTTATCTGTTTTATTAGCCTCTATTATGACCTTTGGAGCTTTGGGTGAAAGTTATGAATTAGTAGCTGCCAAAGCCTCAGGAATTTCTATTTGGAAAACCTTTAGGCCCATGTTTGGAATCATGATTTTGGTGGCCCTATTTGGTTTTTTTGTTTCTAATGTACTAATCCCTCAAGCCAATTTAAAAAGAGGGGCATTACTCTATTCGGTTCGCCAACAAAAACCTTCCTTAGCCATTAAAGAAGGAGTTTTTAGCCAAGATATACCTGGTATTACCATTAGAGTTGGTAAGAAAAATCATAAGACACAAGAGCTGCAAGAGATTATTATTTACGACAGACGAGAAAGTCAATTGCACCCCGTTATTCTCTTTGCCAAACGCGGCAATATGACCATGAGTGAAGATGGGCGCTATCTCTTTTTGAACCTATACGAAGGAGGCCGCTATGAAGAATTGGAAAAAGTAAGAGGATATTATTATAGTCAACCGCATACCACAACTCTTTTTAGTGAAGAACGCATAGCCTTCGATTTAAACAGCTTTAAATTTAACAGAAGCGACGAAAACATGTTTAAACAGCATTGGGAAATGTTAAATGTAATTGAGCTCAAAAACGCCTCTGATTCTTTAGAAGAAATTGGCATTAAAAAGTCGCAAGAATTAGCCGGCTTTGTGCAGCCCTATTATTATTTTACCAGAGCAAAAGTGGATAGCACCATAAGACTATCCACTGCTAAGAATAAAATTGTAATTAGCAATAAAGAGCCCATACTAAGCAGTCACTTTCCATTTGCAGGCTCGGGCAATTTATATGGCAGTGCCCTAAACTCTACCAGGAGTGTTAAAAATATCATAGAATACAGTATTAACGAATACAATGAACTCAATAGATTATATGTGCGCCATTTAATAGAATGGCACAGAAAATTTATTTTAGCCATTGCCTGTATTGTGATGTTTTTTATTGGCGCACCCTTAGGGTCAATTATTAGAAAAGGCGGATTTGGATTACCCATTGTAGTGTCGGTATTGTTTTATGTTTGTTACCATATTGTTTCACTCTCTGGCGAAAAAGCCGCAAAAACATTAGCTTGGAGCCCTATGGAAGGCATGTGGTTAGGGATTGCGGTATTTGTACCCATAGGTTTCTTTATTACGTGGAAAGCCTCTAACGACTCAACCTTGTTTAATATTAACCTGAGCCATTTTTTTGAAAACATCAGCAATTGGTTTAAGAAACAACGCACGCCTCAAGCTAAGGAACAATGAAGATACTGCATCTTTTTCCAAGATTTCCATGGCCTTTAAAAGATGGAGGTGCAGTTGCTTTTTACAACCACTTAAAAGGGTTAAATGACAATGGGCATGCGATTGTAGCTGCGGTAATGAATACCAGTAAACATCGGATTAATTTTAACGATATTCCAGAAACAGTAAAGAATCTTGCTACCTGGCATTTGGTAAATATACAAAACCATATAACCCCGCTGGGAGCTTTGGAAAATTTGTTTCGCAGTGATTCCTATATTTTAAGTAGGTTCAAGCAGCCCCTATTTGAAGATTTAATAAAGCAGTTGTTGGCAGAAACTGATTTTGACCTTATTATTTTTGAAAGCCTACAATGTGCGGTTTATATCGATAAAATTAAGCCCCTTACAAAGGCTAAATGCTTACTTAGAAGCCATAATATTGAACACCATATTTGGCAAGAACAAGAAAAGGTTGAGCCAAATTTTTTGAAACGTTGGTATTTAAGGGTTCAAACCAAACGCTTAAAAAAGGAAGAGCTTACACTTACGCAACAAATGGATGGCATATTGGCCATTTCTAAAGCAGATATGGTAAGTTATAATAGTTTAGGAATAAACATTCCCATCGTATATTACCCAGTAGGTTTTGAATTAATGTTGCAGGCTAATATCCCTAAACCTCATATCGCTAAAATATTTCATTTGGGCAGCATGGATTGGATGCCAAACCAAGTAGCAGTAACGTTTTTCTTGGATGAAGTTTGGCCATTGGTAATAAAAGAAAAAAAACTAACTTTTGAAATTGCAGGCAGAAATATGCCCGCGCATTTTAGCAACATAAAACAGGAAGGGGTAATTATTAAGGGTGAAGTTGAGGATGCTGCGCAATACATACAAGAGAATGGAATTATGGCGATCCCACTTAAATCTGGAAGTGGCATGCGTGTAAAAGTAATGGAAGGCATGGCTTTAGGGAAATGCATTATTAGTACTAGCAAAGGAATGGAAGGGATAGCTTCGGTACCCAACAAGCACTTTATTTTAGCAAATACACCAACAGAATTTAAAGACGCTATCCTTCATTTTACAGAAAACCTTAAAGAAGCAGACAATATTGGTTTAGAAGCGCGTAAATTTGCCACCGAAGAATTTAACAACAAGAATATTGTAGCTACCTTAACAACTTTTGTAGCGCAGTTAAAGAAAGACTAAGAATGGGTTGGATAAAACAAATACGCGATAAAATTGGCACTTACTTGTTGCAAGGCATGGCGGTAAAAAAAACACATGCTGCACAAGCATTACCATCCTACAACAGTATACATGAAATTGGGATTGTATACGATGCAGGTAATAAAAAACAAGAAGAGCAGGTTAACAAAATTGCCCAAATCTTGCGCAGTGAAGGCAAAAAAGTAATGACATTGGGTTTTGTGAACGCGCCAAAATTACCCTATCAAAATAAATTTCATATTTCATCTGAATATTACTGGCAAGAAACCCTAACCTTTTTTAACCTTCCAGAAAAGGCAAAAATTGGACGGTTTTTAGAATTTGAATTTGATTTATTAATGAATCTTTTCTTTGAAAAGGAATTGCCCCTTCAAGCCATTGCGGCGTTAAGTAAAAGTCGCTTTTCTATGGCTGCAAACCTTTCTAATGCCCTACCCTATAACGATGTTTTAATAGATACTGGTAGCAATAAAGACATTGTAAACTTAGCTATGCAAATGATTCACTACCTTAAAGTATTGCATAAATCATGAGCGAATTGGTTGAAACCTTACCTTTAATGGAGCATTTTTACACCTTGCAAGGGGAGGGCGCTCACAGCGGAAAAGCAGCCTATTTTTTACGACTTGGAGGTTGCGATGTGGGCTGTGTTTGGTGCGATGTAAAAGAAAGTTGGGATGCCAACCTACATCCTAAAGTTGCCATAACAGATATGCTTCATTTTGTGAAAGAGGCCAAATCTCCCATAGCCGTAGTTACCGGAGGCGAGCCTTTGCTGCACCAGCTTGATAACCTAACCATATTATTAAAAGAACAGGGCATTGCCACCCATATAGAGACCTCTGGCTCTAGCCCTTTAAGTGGCCAATGGAACTGGATAACCTTATCGCCTAAAAAGTTTAAAGCTCCCTTGCCAGAACTCATAGAAAAAGCCAACGAGCTTAAAATTATTGTGTATAATAAAAGTGATTTTGAATGGGCAGAACAATACGCTGCACTAGTTTCTAAATCGTGTAAATTATACCTGCAACCAGAATGGGATCAAAGCGAAAAAATGTTGCCGCAAATCATAAATTATGTAAAGGAAAATCCTAAATGGACCATCAGTTTACAAACGCATAAGTTTATGCAAATTCCTTAAGTTGTTCTACAATTTTTGCTACTGCTGGGCAAATCAAACTATTCTCGTAGGTAATTTTCAACTTCTGCAACTGGTCGCGTTGTTGGGTATGTGGGTACTCTCTGCAGGCATTAGGCCTTGCTTCATAAACAGTACAATAATGGTCTGAACCTAAGAAAGGACAAGGCATAGTTTTAAAAACATCATCCCCATCTTCATCTCTTTTGAGGTAAGTTTCTGCAAATATGGCTGGCCGTAATTTTAGTGCCGTGGCTAACCTATCAATATCTTTACTAAGTAATAAAGGGCCGGTAGTTTTACAACAATTGGCACATTGCAAGCAGTCAATTTCTTCAAAAGCTGCATCATGTAATTGGTGCATAAGTTGGTCTAAACCTGCCTTGCGCTTTTTCTTTAACTGCTCTAAAAACTTACGATTGCTTACTTTATTTTTATGCGCAACACTCAAATATTTTTTATAGATATCAAGCATCTGCTTTTAATTCATGACCCATTTTATCTCTTTTGGTATCCAAGTACTTTTTATTGTGAGGATTTGGTTTAACAGCTAAACCAACATTTTCTACTATTTCTATACCGTAGCCAATTAACCCAGCGCGCTTGGTTGGATTGTTGGTCATTAAACGCATTTTAGAAACGCCCATATCGCGCAAGATTTGCGCACCAACACCATAATCTCTTTCATCCATTTTGAACCCAAGTTGCAGATTTGCTTCCACGGTATCTAAACCTTGTTCTTGTAGTTTATAGGCCTTTAGTTTATTCACCAATCCAATGCCTCTACCTTCTTGATTAATGTATAAAATCATGCCTTTCCCTTCCTTTTCTATTAACTCCATAGCTTTTTGTAGTTGGTCGCCACAATCGCAACGCATAGAATGAAAAATATCGCCAGTGATACAAGAGCTGTGCACGCGAACAAGCACTGGCTCGTCTTGCTCCCAAACTCCTTTTTGCAATACCAAGTGTTCTTGGCCATTGTCTAATTGCTTGTAGGCTGTAAGCACAAAATTGCCGTATTTAGTGGGCATTTCTACAGAAATTAAACGTTTAATTAATGATTCTTTTTCGAGGCGGTAAGCAATTAAATCTTTTATAGTTACCAGCTTCATGTCAAACTTTTGGGCCAGCTTTATAAGATCTGGCACGCGTGCCATAGAGCCATCTTCATTTAAAATTTCTACAATACAACCTGCGGGTTCAAACCCAGCCAAGCGGGCAAAATCTATGGCCGCTTCGGTATGCCCTGCTCGGCGCAACACGCCTTCGGGCCTAGCTTTCAATGGAAATATATGTCCGGGTTTACCAAATTCTTCTGGTTTGGTATTTGGGTCTATTAAGGCTTGAACCGTTTTTGCGCGGTCTTGAGCAGAAATACCAGTAGTACAACCTTTTCCAAGTAAATCTACCGAAACGGTAAAGGGTGTTTCATGTAAAGTGGTATTGTCGTTAACCATAAGGTCGAGACCTAGCTCTAAACAACGGCTTTCAATAAGGGGTGCACAAATAAGCCCACGGCCCTCTCTTGCCATAAAATTAATAATTTCTGGAGTAACATTTCTGGCGGCGGTTAAGAAATCGCCTTCATTTTCGCGGTCTTCATCATCCACTACTATAATCATTTCGCCATTTTTTATAGCAGTTATGGCTTCTTCTATTGTATTAAATGCACTCATATTAAAAATTGAAGGGGCAAATATCGGTATATTCCTGAGGAAAGGAAGAAACCCTTACCTTTGCTGCTTGTATTAACAAGTTATGGGGAATATTGTTGCGATTGTTGGGAGACCAAATGTTGGAAAATCTACTTTGTTTAACCGCTTAATTGGCGAGTTTAAGGCAATTGTAGATGATTTTAGTGGGGTTACAAGAGA
>JBIKKC010000259.1:0-3146 GCA_044360615.1 Bacteroidia bacterium
ATCGGTAGTAACTGTTGGGTTTGCACCTTTGTAATGTGTTCTGCGCTTGTCTCTTCTAGAGTTAGAGATTTTTCGTTTTGGATGCGGCATGTTATATTTCTCCTTTTATTAATTTAACAAATCTTTTAGCTTACTCCATCTAGGGTCTTTCTCATCTGGTCCTTCATCTTCCCCATCTTCGGCTTGCTCTTTAATAGCTAATCTATTTAGTACTTCTGGGTTGCATTTCTTTGGCTCGGGCAGTTCTTCACAGCTTTTACGTGTTGGAACAGCTAACAACAAACTCTCATAGAGAAATTGCTTTAAGTCATAAGTTATCTCCGTTCTTGCAATATAAACAATCTCTGGATCGTCGAAATTGTTGGCCTCGCTTAGTTTCATTAACATTCCAAATTCTTGTTGAACCGGAATATTAATTTCTTCTGCACAAGTATCGCAGTTGGTTAAAACAGTGCCTTTTAGATCAAATTTTAAATCGTAAAGGCTTTCTGTTTTATGGAGCTTAAGTAAAACTGTAACTTCTGCCTTTTGGAAGGGCGAAAATTCAAATTCACTTAAAAATTTGTCGTCCAGCGTAAACTCAAACTCATTGGGCCCCATGCGGAGTTTATTGAATTCAATAGTGTATGCTTTAGACCTCGTACCCATAATAGTAGCTCGCAAAGATAAGAGGGTTTGAGTAACTTCTGAAAGTTTTTTTGACTATAACTCTTGTTGGTTTAGCTTAAGTGTTTGTTAATCAGTTATATTCCTATTAGAAGTCTATTCTAAACTTTTCCCTTCTGAACTGTGTCATGGGTAATGGATTCTTATTTATCCCCTCAAAATTGTTTCTTTTAGCCCAAATGTCAATGGCCATAAATAGCGCATTTCGCATACTTTGAGGGTCTGCCTGGTTTTTTCCTGCAATATCATATGCCGTTCCATGGTCTGGTGAAGTGCGCACAAAAGGCAAGCCAGCCGTGAAATTTACCCCATCTTGAAAGGCCATAAATTTAAATGGAATCAAGCCTTGGTCGTGATACATGGCCAAAATTCCATCAAATTGCTTATAATGGTTTGACCCAAAAAAGCCATCTGCAGGGTAGGGGCCAAAAGCCAAAATTTGCTTTTCATTCCTGGCTTTGTCTACCGCCGGGATAATAATTTCTTTCTCTTCTATTCCCAATAATCCATTTTCTCCTGCATGTGGGTTCAAACCTAAAACAGCAATTCTTGGCTTTATTATGCCAAAATCGCGTTTTAAACTTTGGTTAAGCAATTGAATTTTCTCAATAATTAGGGCCTGACTCAACTTAGCAGAAACGTCTTTTAAAGCAATATGGCCTGTTACTAAGGCTACTCTTAAATCTTCAGAAGTAAGTAGCATCAAATGGTCTGATTTTGCTTGTTGTGCCAAATATTCGGTATGGCCAGTAAAAGGACGCGCATCAGTAGATACGTTATGCTTGTTCAAGGGTGGTGTTACAATTGCATCTAACTTTCCTGCCACAGCATCGCGTGTTGCCATTTCTAGCGAAATAAAGGCATACTTGCCAGAAGTATCTGTTGCCTCACCCATTTTTATTTCTACTTCTTCTTCCCAACAAACTAAAATATTAGAACGTTTAGGATTTACTTGGTCTAGGTTTTTAATGATGTTTAGCTGAAATTCTGGCATACCTAAAACTTTTCTCCAATAAGAAATAATTTTTGGCGAACCATAAACCACTGGTATGCAATAGTCGTTTATTCTGTTGTCATTAAGTGCTTTAATCAGCACTTCAACTGCAATACTATTTACATCTCCAAGGGTAAATCCAATAATGGGTAATCTGCTCATGTTCCTAAAATGTAGCGCAATATAAGTAAAAAAATAAGGCTGTTTATCGCTTGGCTAAAGCCTTGGCTGCTGCAACTATAAATCTAACGCCAACTCCTGTTCCGCCTTTAGGCTTGTAAGTTTCTGCACTGCTAATAAAAGCTGGACCAGCAATATCAAAATGCATCCATGGGTAAGCGGTAAACTTTTCTAGAAATTTACCAGCTGTAATAGCGCCTGCAACCGGCCCACCAATATTTTTCATATCGGCAATATCGCTTTTAATTAGGCTGGCGTAATCCTCCCAAAAAGGAAATTCTACCAACCTTTCATGAACCATATCTCCAGCTTGCTTTAAAACGCTTTTCTCTTTTTCATCTGCTGTACCCATGCACACAATGCCATAAGCGCCAATTGCTGCTGCCGCTGCGCCTGTTAAAGTGGCAAAATCTAATACCAATTCTGGCTCATATTTTTTAGCATAGGCTAATGCATCTGCTAAAATCATTCTGCCTTCAGCATCTGTGTTCAATACTTCAACGGTTTGTCCATCAAACATATGAATTACATCTCCTGGGGTGTAAGCCAATTCTCCTGGCCTATTATCTGTTGCAGGTATTAAGGCTACCACATGAATTGGCAATTGTAAACGCGCTATGGCAAAAATTCCAGAAGCAACAGCCGCTGCACCTGCCATATCACATTTCATAGTGTCCATACCAGCGGTTGGTTTTAAACTTAAACCACCAGTATCGTAAACTACTCCCTTGCCCACTAAAACCAATGGTTTTTTGTTGCTAGGCTTGGTTGGTTTATATTCAAGAATTGTAAATGTTGGTGGGGTTTGGCTTCCTTTATTCACAGCCAATAGGCCGCCCATTTTTAGGGTTTCAATTTGTTTTTTATTCAGTACTTGGCAATTTACCCCAGCTTCTTTTGCTGCTAATTTAATTTGATGCGCAAATTGAAGGGCATCTAAATGAGAAACGGGCTCGTTTACCCATGTTCTGGCTCTGTATACTTCTTCGCACACTATCTGTAATTCTTTAACAGTAGTTTCTTTTTCGGTTTGAACCAAAATGCGTTGTAAACTATTATTTTTTGCTTCAGTTTTATATTTGTTAAACTGATAGGAAGCCAAGGCTATTCCCTCTGCAATAAAGCCAGAAGCGTTGGCCATGCTAGCGTGGCTCCCCACCCAAACCTCATTGTATTGGTGGGTATTTAGCGCTGTTGCAATTTTAGCACCTAAGCCTCGCAAAGATTCTTGTTTTGCATTTTCCGATTTCTTTTCAAACTCAGAAATATCTTGGAGCAAAATCAAATGCGTTAAACGATTGAGGAG
>JBIKKC010000260.1:0-3144 GCA_044360615.1 Bacteroidia bacterium
CGAATTTTATGTGGTAGAAAACCGTCACAAAAAATCATTTACCAAAGAAGATAAAGATATTCGGTACCACCAACTCATGCTTGCCAAAAATGAGGAGGGATACCACAATCTGATTAAATTATGTTCTCTAGGATACATTGAAGGTATGTATTCTAAATACCCCCGAATAGATAAAGAGCTTATTTTACAATACCATAAAGGAATTATTGCCACCACTTGTTGCTTGGGAGCCTCGGTACCAAAAATCATTCTTAAAAAAGGAGAAGAAGAAGGTGAAAAGGAATTTAAATGGTGGTTAGATTTATTTGGCGAAGATTATTTTATTGAGCTGCAACGCCACGATATTCCAGACCAAAACAAGGTGAATGAAGTATTGCTGCGTTTTGCTGCCAAATACAATGTACCCATTATTGCCTCTAACGATTCTCACTACGTAGATCAAAAAGATGCCAACGCCCACGATATTTTACTATGCATTAACACTGGAGAGAAACAAAGCACCCCAACTGTTAAAGATTCGGATGACGATGTTTCTGTGAAAGGAAAGCGTTTCGCTTTTTACAACGATCAGTTCTTTTTCAAAACAACAGAACAGATGTCGACCTTGTTTGCAGATATACCCCAAGCAATTGATAATACCAATTTAGTAATAGATAAAATACAAACACTCGATCTTAAACGAGATATCCTATTACCCAATTACGAGATGCCTGTTGGGTTTGCCACGCAAGATGATTACCTACATCATTTAACCTATACTGGAGCCAAAGAACGCTATAAAGATATTACACCCGAAGTAGAAGAAAGATTAAATTTTGAGCTGCATACCATTAGAACCATGGGGTTTGCAGGTTACTTTTTAATTGTAGCAGACTTTATAAAAGCGGGTCGTGAGATGGGCGTATTTATTGGGCCTGGCCGTGGTTCTGCCGCAGGTTCTGCTGTGGCTTATTGTATTGGCATTACCAATATAGATCCTATTAAATATGATCTCCTCTTCGAACGTTTTTTGAACCCAGATAGAAAGTCAATGCCCGATATTGATACAGACTTTGATGATGAAGGTAGGCAGAAAGTGATAGATTATGTGGTTAAGAAATATGGTAGAAATCAAGTTGCCCAAATAGTTACATATGGCACCATGGCCGCCAAAATGAGTATCAAGGATGTATCGCGTGTATTAGACTTACCCCTAGCCGAGGCAAATTCACTTGCAAAATTGGTACCCGATAAACCGGGTATAGAGTTAGGTAGAATTTTACATGCTCCTTTGGAAGGAGACAAAAGTTTAAAAGAAAAGGAAGATTTACAAAGTGAGGATATCGAGAATGTAAAGAAGATAAGAGAGTTTTATGCCAGCGATACTTTGCAAGGCCGGGTGCTTAAAGAGGCCGAAATCTTAGAAGGTTCTGTGAGAGGAACAGGAGTACATGCAGCTGGTATAATCATCGCGCCTAAAGACCTTACCGATTTAATTCCTGTAGCGGTAGCCAAAGATTCAGATTTATTGGTAACGCAGTTTCAGGGTAAAGTAATTGAAGATGCAGGCGTAATAAAAATGGACTTCTTGGGACTACGAAACCTAACCATTTTGAGAGATGCCATGATCCTTATCAAGCAAAATCACAATATTGATATCATTTTAGAAGACATACCACTCGATGATTTAAAGACTTTTGAACTATACCAAAAAGGAGAAACCAATGGTACTTTCCAATTTGAAAGTGCAGGCATGCAAAAGCATCTCAAAGATTTAAAGCCAGATAAATTCGACGATTTAATTGCAATGAATGCCCTATACAGACCAGGGCCAATTAAATATATTCCAAGTTTTATTGCACGTAAACATGGTAGAGAAACCATTGCTTACGATTTGGAGGAAATGAAGGAATACCTTGAACCTACATATGGTATTACCGTTTACCAAGAGCAGGTGATGTTGCTTTCTCAAAAGCTAGCCAATTTTACCAAGGGCGATGCAGATGTGCTGCGTAAGGCAATGGGTAAGAAAGACCGGTATACCCTAGATAAAATGAAAGGAAAGTTTATGGAGGGCGCTGCTGCTAAAGGGCATCCTAAAGATAAACTAGAAAAAATATGGACAGACTGGGAAGCTTTCGCACAATATGCATTTAACAAATCTCATTCTACTTGTTATGCTTATGTTGCTTTTCATACAGGTTATTTAAAATCTAATTATCCTGCAGAATATATGGCTGCGGTGCTTACTAATAATTTAAGCAACATGGATAAGGTTTCATTCTTTATGGAAGAATGCCGTAGAATGGGTCTAGAGGTTTTAGGTCCAGATGTAAACGAATCCATATCTAATTTCTCTGTTAATAAAGCCGGTCAAATACGTTTCGGTTTGAACGCAATAAAAGGCGTTGGTGAAGCGGCGGTGGAAGCCATTATTTTAGAACGCGAAAAAGGTGGCCCATACAAAAGCCTATTCGATTTAACCAAACGAGTAAATTTAAAAGCCGTTAACAAGAAAACCATCGAATCTTTGGCTTATGCTGGTGGTTTAGATTGTTTTAAAGGTATCTCTCGCGCACAGTGGTTTGCCAATGGCAACGACGAAATTAATACCATTGAAAAAGCGATTAGATATGGCAATTCGGTTCAGGCCAACGCCAGCAGTGGGGCATTAAACTTGTTTGGCGCCGTTTCCGATATCAATGTTACAGAGCCAACCATACCTGCAGCCGAACCTTGGAACCTAATGGTGCAACTCAAAGCAGAAAAAGAAATGATTGGTATGTATTTGTCAGGCCACCCGCTCGACCCCTACCAATTAGAAATGGATAAGTTAACTTCCCATAAATTAAGTGACCTAAGCGATTTAAGTACCCAAAAAGGAAAAGAAATAAAAGTAGCGGGAATAGTTACTGTTGTAGACCATCGGGTTTCTAAAAACGGGAAACATTATGGCAGCATTACAATTGAAGATTTTTCTGGCAACTACCAGTTAACACTCTTTAACGATGATTACATCAATAACAGAAAATTTATGGAGGTAGGTTATTTTATTTATATCCGAGGTAAGGTTCAAAACAGATGGCAAAAAGAAAATGATTATGAATTAAAGGTTCAAACCATTGAAATGTTAAACGATACCAGAGACCGATACTTAAATAAACT
>JBIKKC010000073.1:0-9945 GCA_044360615.1 Bacteroidia bacterium
AGCCACCACCACCAAAGTTACCAATAAGCACATTAAGTAGAGAACGGTTCATGGCTTTACACATTACCATAGTAAGTAATGTACCGGCCGAACCAACCAAAATACCACCAACCAACATTACTTTGTTATCGTAGAGAAACCCTCCAAAAGCAGCAGCAACACCGGTAAATGAATTTAATAAAGAAATTACAACTGGCATATCTGCGCCACCAATTGGCAACACAAATAAAATACCATAAAGCAAGGATAAACTCAATACCAAATAAAACCATAAAGCATTGTTAGCATTGCTGGTTATGGCTAAGTAAGCAAAAACAAAAATTACAACTAGCAACCCAATATTAATAAATTGCTGCATGCCAAAAGATTTATCCTTAACATTTCCGCTTAACTTACCCCAGGCAATCATACTGCCAGAGAAAGAAACAGAACCAATAATCATCCCCAAAATTATAATCAACAATTTTCCAGTTTCGGCAAAGTTGCTTTGCAGGTGTTGAAACTCAATAATAGAAATAAGCATGGCACAAGCACCACCCATACCATTAAATAAACTCACCATTTCTGGCATGGCCGTCATCTGAACTTTCTTAGCAGCCATCCAGCCAACTATTGTTCCTACCAATAAACCACCAAAAATAAAGGGAAGATTTTTTAAATGATTTCCGGCCCCATCGGTATATAAAAAGATGGTGCCAAAGATGGCAATACCCATTCCAAAAGCAGCAATCAAATTACCTTTTCTGGCAGTTGCTGGGTTGCCTAAAAACTTTAATCCAAGGATGAAGGTTACGGATGCAATTAAATATATCAATTGTAAAATCATAGGTTTTATTTCTTCTTTTTAAACATTTCTAACATACGATCGGTTACCACAAAACCACCCACAACATTAAGGGTTCCTAATACAACCGCTAAAAATCCAAGTATTAAAGACAATAAGTGATCTGCTTCTCCCATTACAATGATAGAACCAATGATAACCACACCATGAATGGCATTGGCCCCGCTCATTAGCGGAGTATGCAACACAGAGGGCACATGCCCAATTAATTCTATTCCTACAAAAATCATTAAGATGATTAAGTAAATGAGTTCTAAATTTTGGTTGATGAATGTTAACATATTTTTTTAAGTATGAAGTATGAACTATGAAGTATGAAGTATTAACTATCAGTTACGAGTTAGAATATTTCCTTGGTGAGTAATGAGGGTTCCTTTGGTTATTTCTTCTTCTAGCTCCCACTTAAAACTATCTTTTGTGGCTAGATGATTTAATAAATTTTGAATATTTTTTGCGTATAACTCACTGGCATTGGTAGCTAAAGTGGAAGGCAAGTTCCCAATTCCTATAAGGGTTACACCATTTTTTACCACTGTTTTATCGAGCTCACTTAAGGCACAATTGCCTCCTTGCTCTACTGCCATATCTACAATTACACTACCTAATTTCATTTGCTTCACCTGCTCCTCTGTTATTAAAACAGGCGCTTTTTTGCCCATTACCAGTGCCGTAGTAATTACCAAATCTGCCTGAAATAAACTTTTATTTACCGCTTCTTTTTGCTTAGCCAAATACTCAGCAGAAACTTCTTTGGCATACCCACCTTCTACTTTTGCTGCTTCCTCGGTTTTTACTTCAATAAATTTACCGCCTAAACTTTCTACTTGTTCTTTGGTCTCAGGCCTAACATCGGTAACTTCTACAATGGCACCCAAACGTTTGGCAGTAGCTACTGCTTGCAAGCCAGCTACTCCTGCCCCATAAATTAAAACCCGAGAAGGTGTAACAGTGCCAGCGGCTGTCATTAATAAAGGAAAAATTTTAGTGAGCTGAGCTGCCCCCAAAATAACCGCTTTATAACCTGCTAAATTGGCCTGGGAACTTAGCGCATCCATATTTTGTGCACGCGAAATTCTAGGGATAGCATCCATACTAAAGGCACTTACTTTCTTGTTGGCAAGTTGTTGCACAAGCTCTTGGTTGAACCCAGCGTATAAATAAGAAATGAGAACCAGCCCTTCGCGCATGCTTTCTATTTCTTGTTTATCTGGAGCGTTAACCTTTACTACAATATCTGCCTCAGATAATAACTGAGCCTTTGCAACCAATTTGCAACCAGCCTTCTCATAGGCGGCATCATCAAAATTAGAATTGTAACCGCTGCTTGGTTCAACCCAAACCTCATAACCAGCTTTTATTAGCTGTTGCGAAACTGTGGGGCTTAATGCCACCCTGTTTTCTCCTGGCCGTACTTCTTTGATTACTGCAATCTTCATGAATAATTATTAAAACTTTATTTGACTTAACAAATTTCATAGCCAAAATGATTTCAATTATACAATTTTCTTGCGACATGGAAACAATTTGATTGTGTTAAAAAGAAACAAGTAAACAAGTTGTGAAATATTTTTAAAATAATCGAACATTCATTTGATTTTTTAAAAGTCTTGGTATTATTTCACGGCATAAAAAAATAAGAAACTTGTGTTTACAATTTCGAAATTTTAAACCATAAATTTGTAAGAAATAAATCTATTAGAAAAATGACTAGGTCCATAGCATCGGTAACCGCAAAAGCACCATTCCAAAAAACTACTTCAACAGAAGTAAAAGCTACCGCTAAAAAGAAAAAATTTGAAGAGGAGGACGAGGATGAGGACGATTTGCCTGAAGAAGATTTTGACGATGAAGAGGATGAGGACGACGAAGACCTAGATGATGATTTGGACCTAGACGACTCTAAGGTAGTTATCAAAACCTTCGACCCATTTGAGGACGAAGACGAGGATGACGACGATTTTTAATTCTATCACCTATTCCAAACCAAAGGAATAGAGCTAGCAACATTACTTTTATGGAGCGCTCTGTCGTATACAAAAAAAGTATACATAACAGTATCTTTAGCATCTGGGAATGGAGAGGCTTGTATTTTAATTTCAATATCTCCGCGTATGGCCTTGTGCCTTCCTTCTGGCGTAATGTTCTCGAAACGATAAAAATAACGCAGTGAATCACTTGTAAATGGCAAAGTTACGGGTTGAAACACACCATTCACCTGTTCTAGATAATCAATTTGCAGATTATAATAATAGGGATTTGTATTTCTTCCTAGAGAATCAATTACTGCATTAAAAGGAGCTAAGGTATCTGTACCACCTAAGCCTAAATCTCCATCTCCATCTTTAAAACTAAATACTAAAACCATTAGTGTATCTACCCCTTCGGCATTTGAATAAAAGTAGGCTGTTTTATACTCAATGTAAGGTACAGGCGGATAAACTTCCTTCTTTTTACAGTTACTCAAAAACAATAGCCATACAAAGAGGATGAGAACTGTATATTTGTTGAATTGAAGCATTGGATGGAACATATCTTTGATACGAATGTAGCTAATTTTGAAGAAAATAGTATTGCAATATTTAAGCTGCAATATGCGCAAAATGCCGTGTATAGGCAATACTGTAGGCACCTTGGCATTACACATGCAGAAAGTGTGACTAGTCTTTTACAAATTCCTTTCCTACCCATCTCTTTCTTTAAAACACATCAAGTAAGAAGTTTTAGTGCTGAACCAAGTCTTAAATTTTACAGCTCAGCCACCGGAAATACAGGTAGAAGCGAGCATGCTATACTTCACCCAGAAATTTATACCAAAAGTTTTACCCTTTCTTTCGAAAACTATTTTGGCCCAATAAAAAATTGCTGCATCTTAGGTTTACTTCCCTCTTATCTAGAAAAAGAAGGCAGCTCCCTAATATTTATGGTGCAGCATCTTATGCAACTTTCTGCGCACCCACTCAATGGTTTTTTTCTTTTTGAACACGACCAATTGCTAGAACGTATTTTATTTCTAGAACAAAAAAAAGAACCCTATTTCTTATTTGGGGTAAGTTTTGCTTTGCTAGATTTTGCGCGCAAATTCAAGCTCAATTTACAGTATGGGAAAATTATTGAGACTGGCGGAATGAAAGGGCGAAAAAAGGAAATAACCCGAGACGAACTGCACCAAGAACTTACTTCGGGCTTTGGTTCAAACCGCATTTTTAGCGAATACGGCATGACAGAATTATTGAGCCAAGCCTATGCCAACACCAATGGGCACTACCAATTACCAAAGTGGATGCAAGTTCGCATAAGCGACCTTAACGACCCCTTTAGTTTTTTACCAACAGGCAAAACAGGCATTCTAAACATCATAGATTTGGCCAATATAGCATCTTGTGCTTTTATACAAACCTCAGATTTGGGCAAATTAAATGTAGATGGCACTTTTGAAGTGTTGGGAAGAGCTGACCATTCTGATATTAGAGGGTGTTCGCTATTGGTAGGTTAGTGCAGATTAAAAAAATAATCCTATTATTGATTTTTAAATTTTAACCCCATGGCAACACGCAGAGAGCATGATTTTTTAGGCGAACTAGATATACCCAACGAATTGTATTATGGCATACAAACCTATAGAGCAAAAGAAAATTTTAACATAACTGGTATTCCTATTTCTAAAGAAGTACGCTTTATTAAAGCACTTGCTTACGTTAAAAAGGCCGCAGCCTTGGCCAATAGAGATTGTGGTGTTTTAGATGCAAAAATAACGGAAGCCATTTGCTTTGGTTGCGATGAATTAATAGCTGGCAAATACAACGACCAATTTGTTAGTGATTTAATTCAAGGTGGCGCAGGTACTTCTTGTAATATGAATGCCAATGAGGTTATTGCCAATATTGGGCTTGAGTATTTGGGACATAAAAAAGGAGAATATGATTTTTTACATCCCAACAATCATGTAAATTGTTCTCAATCTACCAATGATGCCTACCCTACTGCTTTTAGAATTGCGCTTTATTTAAAGATGGCAGATTACCTTAAAATATTAAAAGATTTAGAGCTTGCATTCAAAAAGAAAAGTGTAGAATTTGCTAAGGTTTTAAAAATGGGAAGAACGCAATTGCAAGATGCTGTACCCATGACATTGGGTCAGGAATTTAACGCTTATGCCACTACCATTGGCGAAGACATTGAACGTTTGCAAGAAGCCCAAAAGCTGGTATTAGAGGTGAACATGGGTGCTACCGCAATTGGCACAAGAGTAAATGCCCCCGATGGCTATGCAGAATTATGCATTGCTTATTTAATAAAAGAAAGTGGTATACCTGTAAGTTTAGCACCAGATTTAATTGAGGCCACAGGTGATACAGGTGCTTATGTTCAAATTATGGGAACCTTAAAAAGAAATGCCATTAAGATTTCTAAAATTTGTAATGATTTGCGTTTACTAAGTTCTGGACCAAGAACGGGATTGAATGAAATAAATTTGCCAGCAAGACAACCAGGTAGTTCTATTATGCCTGGCAAGGTAAACCCCGTGATACCAGAGGTGGTAAATCAAAGTTGCTTTTATGTTATTGGGCAAGATCTTACGGTTACCATGGCAGCAGAAGCAGGACAATTACAGTTAAATGTAATGGAACCTATTATTGCTTTTAGCATGTTTACCTCATTAGAATATTTGGGAAATGCCATAACCTCCTTAATAGATAAATGTATTGTTGGCATTACGGCAAATGCAGAGTACTGCAAAGACATGGTGATGAATAGCATAGGTATTGTTACCCAATTAAACCCTATTTTAGGATATGAGCTAAGTTCTAGTATTGCTGGGGAGGCCTTAAAAACGGGCAAGAGTATTCACCAAATAGTAGTATTAGAACGCAAATTGATTACCCAAGAAAAGTGGGAAGAAATTTACTCGATTGAGAATTTAATCAATCCAAAATTCATAAATAACTAAGCAAGCTAAAAGCTCATACCTGGGATGCAAAGTGCTCCACTTCTAATTCTTATACCATCTACAAAATAGGCAGTACCACCTGGAGTAGCTTTAAAAACCGGCTCTGCCCCGCTGCGAGATTCAACTCCCATGGTCATGCCCGCAATACGATTTACACTTCTAGTGCCTAGTGCGTTTATTTGATTTTCGTTGTACACCTGCCCAACCACACCCTGCACTCTACCTACATTTTGGGGAGCTTGCCTTACTTGTAAAATAGTACCACCCTCTTTTTGAATATCTGCTACAGGTTTATTGATATCGTGTTCTTGCTTCCAATCTTGCGCCCCAGCAACACATGCACTAAGGCAAAAAAGGATTACCATAATTACTCTCATACAATTTTTATTTGCTAATCAAATATATTAACATTCCATTAAAAATCCATTTCCGTTTATAAAAAGCTGAAATAAAAAAGGATAAACCTTTTTGTTTTTGGCAATTTTTTAAGACATTGCAACTAAATATTTCTAAACAACTACTAACATAAATAAAATGAAAAAACAATTACTCGCTTTAGCGGCTGCCTTTTTAACATTTGGCGCTGTAAATGCACAGTATTACCAAATTAAAACCAGCGGTGGTAATCCTAAAAATTTAAACCAAGATGGTGAATTCCCTCCAGGGGGTGGTTTGGCTTCAGGTTGGACAACAGTATTAACTGGAGCTAGCACAACGCCTGTAATGTCTGCAGCACAAACAATTCCATTTGCTTTTCAATTTAATGGCACTGCTGTAACAACTTACAAAGTTTCAAATTCTGGTGTGGTAACTTTTGACGCTGCAGCTACTACTGCTCCAGCTATTAGCAATTTACCTTTAACAGATGCTACCATTCCTAACAATTCTGCATGTATCATGGGCTTAGGTGCTTCAACTACTTCAGATTTTGTGGTTACTAAAACTTTTGGTGCAGCACCAAATCGTCAGTTTTGGATTAGCTTTAATTCTTGCACAGAGGTTAATTTAAAAAATGGTTGGACCTATTTTTCAGTTGTATTGGAAGAAACTTCTAACAGGATTTATATTGTTGACCAACGCTCAAACTGTGTAGATGGACAAACGCTTTGCAACGCCAAAGCAAAATTCTCTATTGGAATAAAAATTAGCAACACTGAAACTTATGCAGTTGCAGGTTCTCCAAATGTAGCGAATGAAAGCACCAATGATGCTACACCTGTAGATAATGTTAGCTATATGTTTGCCCCAGGTACCCAAGCACAAAATGATGTGAATATGGTGTCTCTTAACTTACCTAAGTTCTCTGAAAAGAATACAGCAATCTCTATTAGAGGTAAATTATTAAACTATGGTTCACAAAGTTTAAGTTCTTACAAGTTAAATTATTCTGTAAATGGAGGAGCTGTTACCACCATGCAAGTGAGCGGTTTAAGCATTGCGGCTAGCGGTGGTTCTTACGATTTCACACATAATATTCCATTTACACCAACTGCAGCGCAAACTGCTAATATTAAAGTTTGGACTTCTAATCCTAATGCGGGTGTGGATGGAGACTTAACCAATGATACACTAACAGGTTCTATAACTATTTTAGATAAAATCGTTCCAAGAAGATCAGTTTATGAAGTATTTACTTCATCTACCTGCCCTCCTTGTAAACCAGGAAACGAAGTTCTAACTGAAGTTCTAAACCAAAGGGTTGGTAAATTCGCGGTAATGAAGTACCAATATTATTTCCCTGGTAATGGTGACCCTTATTATACCACTGAAAATTTAAATAGAGCCACTTACTATGGCGGTGTTAATTCTGTACCTACTACCTTTATTGATGGCGGTTGGGCTAGCAATCCAAATGGATTTACTGAAGCAATTTTTGATAATTTCCAAAGTATTCCTGCTTTAACTGAAATGTCGACAAGCATGACTTTAACTGGACAAAAAGTTGATATTACTGTTAACGTAAAACCTGTAACAACTTTAACAGGAAATTATAAATTAAGAGTTGCTATTGTTGAAAAGAAGACTGTTAATAATGTAAAAACAAATGGTGAAACTTACTTTGATTATGTGGTTCAAAAATTAGTGCCAAATGAAACAGGACAAACTTTTACCTTCCCAGCCCAAGATCAAAGCAAAACTGTTAACTTATCATATACTTTCCCTGGCTCATACAAATTACCTAGTGTTGCTAGAATTAGTTCTGCATCTGCTCCAACTGGCGCTAATTATGGAGGTATTAACCAAGCAACAGAGCACCATGTAGAAAAATTCTATGATTTACAAGTTATAGCTTATATCCAAAACGAGGATACCAAAGAGATTTTACAATCATCTTGGACTGCTCAAGATTGGGCTATTGGACAAAAAGAATTGGCTAAAGAATTGGCTTTATCTGTTTATCCAAATCCAAACAATGGAAACTTTGAAGTTAGCTTACCAGAAGATGTTAAAACTGGCGAAATCACTGTACGTGATATCAACGGTCGTTTAATTCATACACAAGCTATTGGGGTTAACAATACGGCTATTACACTAGAAGGCGTAAGTAATGGTATTTACTTTGTAGAACTAAAAGCAGAAGGAAAAACTGCGGTTCAAAAAGTTAATATTATTCGTTAATAGAAATTATCGCACACATAAAAAGAGGCTACCCCAAAAAGGTAGTCTCTTTTTTTTGTTTTATCCTTAACTTGTAGCCATGAAAATAAGTCGTTTGGTTTTCATTGTATTATTTATGGCTTGTTGGCTACCCAATTTTGCCCAACAATATTATAGGCTCAATCTAAAAGGCATGGATAGACCTTTTACGCTTAGCCCTAATAATGCTAGCATATTATTGGAGTATACAAGTAACGATAGCCTTTCGTTAACACAACAAATCCCTTTTGTTTTTTACTATTATGGCAAATTGGTTCAAACCTATAAAGTGAGCAGCACTGGCGTAATAAGCTTTGATACCAGTTTACAAGCTATACCTAGCAACAATGTTTCTATAGCAGATAGCAATGCCCCTCAAAACTGTATTTATGCCTTTTGGGATCAAACAGAATTAAATCCATTTGTTTTAGGCGTAGACACCATAGCCTCTCGCATTATTAGTTATGCCAACCTAACCGGCTTGCGAAAATCACTCACACTTCAATGGCAATTGCTAAGGCCACAAGGCAGTAAGACTTTAAATGCTTATGCCTATTACGCCGTGGTACTTTATGAGGATGGAGAAATTGAAATATTACACCAATATGGTACTGGTAATTTTAGTGCTAGTGTGGGCTTAAAAGGGGCTGCTTTAGATACCCTTTATGAATTAGCTGGCTCGCCAAATTTACCAGTAGGTGGTAACCATTTAAACTACCTTCCAGAGGCCGTAAATCGCTATCGTTTTATACCCGGGTTACAACCACAATTTGATTTGGCTATTACTAATTTTTCAATTCCATTCTACCAAGAAAAAGATTCTCTTTACGGCTTGAACCTAAGCCTATTTAACAACGGATGGGATAGTGTTTCTAACGCTACTTTTGCCATTGCGTATGAAGGAGGGGATACGCTTTATAGACAAGCAACAACACAACTTGCAGCCTCTGGAGGTATGCAAAAAATTACGCTTAACAACCTTAGTCCTAGCCAAAATTTAGGATATAAAAAACTACATATTTGGATAACAAAAATAAATGGGCAAAGCGAGCAAAACTTTAGCAATAGTAGTATAGCACAAACCCAATTTATCTATATTTCTAACTATCCTAAAAAACTGTTGCATGAAGTGTTTTCTGCCTCTACTGTTGGCAATGCCAAAGCAGGTGTTGAAAATATGAGCGCTATTTTAAAGGGGCAAGAGCAAGACTATACTTACCTCTTGTATCCTATGAATTTTCCCAACTTTGGCGACCCATACTACCAACCTTTTTGCGGCGAAAGATTTTTGTATTATGAGGCCACTTTAGCCCCATGGCTTAGCTTAAATGGCAATACCCAATGGAGTAATAATACTAACCCTATAAGCACAGCTTATACAAGCCCTATTTACCAGCAGCAATTTAAGCAAAATGCACTAGTAAATATGGAACTTTCATTATTGCGCAATGACACCCAATTTAAAGTTTCTGGTTCCCTAAAAGCTACAGCACCTATGTTGAACCAACAACTTAAA
>JBIKKC010000261.1:0-3124 GCA_044360615.1 Bacteroidia bacterium
AATGTGCCCAATTGAAACTCAGATACTGGGCGTGTTGGCGGCTTAGTATCGAAGTAGAGTTTGAAATAAGAGGAGTCGAGCACGTCTAAAGCACTGGGGCCAAAATGTATATCATTTAAATACAAAGCAGCTTTTTTATGAATGCGGTACCCTCCAATACCATGCGGGTAAAAACTAAATTGCGAGCCTGGCAAATAATTGCAAACACTGGGTGTCATGGTTGGATAAGAGCCATCGTTATTGGTTAATTTTAAATCTTGGTGGATGCGCAGGCTTTCGCTTTGGTCTTGTCTAATCCAATACGGACCTTCTTGCAAATTTGTCTTGGCTCCATTTTCATAATTTACCAAATGCGCATTCATGTGATGCACCAATTTCTTTTGATGGGGTACAAATTCAACGGCCTTTAAAAAAGTATCTGCACCTAATTCTATGGGGAATTTAACCACATAAAAACGATCTGTATTGTCGCCACCAATAGGAAATGGTTTTGGAATACGCACTATTTTTGGCTCACCCAGAAATTCTTTTTTTGAAGGTGGCGTATAAGGTTCAAGCGCAGCGGTATCTCCAGGTAAAGCCCCTTCTTTTACCCAACGTTGTATTAAGGCAATTTCTGTATCTGTTAAGTAAGTTTCGTTGGCAAAATGCGCATAGTTAGGATCGGCAGGCCAGGGTGGCATTATTCTATTTTCTGTAACATACGCTACCAATTTGCCTTTAGAAGCAATGTCTTCATAGTTGTATAAGTTAAAGGGTGCACCGCCTGTTTCGTTATGACATTTACTGCAGTTTTTTCTTATGATAGGAGCAATGTGTTCGGCAAATAAAACTGGCTCATTTTCTTTAGGCAGATTCCCCTGTTGGTTGCAGGCCATCATACATAAGAATGCCATGCAAACCAAGCCCAAAACAATAAATATTCTTAATTGATAAAACATCCTACTGCTTTTGTTTGATAAGGTTTAATAGCTATTCCTTTGTTCAGTTTTTCTAATACATCGGCTAAATCATGTTCGGTAATCACAGTTCTTTTTTTGCCTAATTCGTAAGCCCAATTGTCTATTCTTCCGCTATATACAATTTCTTTTTTTGGGTTCACTACAAAAACTTCTGGCGTAATGGTAGCTTGCATTTGCTTGCTAAAAGAATAGCTTGGATCAATACAAAAGGGAATGCCTTTTAAGCCGTAGCTATTTCTATATTTTATAATTTCATCTTTGCTAAAGTCGGTGCCAGGAACAATGGCCACAAATTCAAATCCTTGCGAGTTGTATTTCTCATAGAGTTGCTTAATGGTAAGCGAATAGCTTTGGCAGAGCGGGCATTCTGGAGAAACAAATAGGAGCACTAACGCTTTTTGCCCTGCTTTTACCACAAGTGACATTTGTTTGCCTTCTATGGTCTTCAAAGTATTATATTGGTTGGTGCGTGGGGCGTCTTTCTTGCTTTGGCCTAAGCAAGGTTTAGCGGTTTGAACCAAACAAAAAATAAAAAGTAAATAACAACGCATATGCTACAAATTTAATAAGGCTTATGTATTTTCGTCACAAAACTGTTGAAATGCCAAAATTTATACTCTTTGTTTTTTTACTTTTTAGCTCTTTGGTTAGCCGAGCTCAAGTTACACTTAATGTTACATTACCTGCAAATACGCCACAAAATGATAGTATTTATGTAGCTGGTAATTTTAACAATTGGAACCCAAAATCTGCAATACACCGATTAATATGGAATGGAAGCTTTTATGCGCTTACTTTACCTACATCTTCTGGTAATGCCGCTTTTAAGTTTACTCGTGGTTCTTGGGAAACAGTGGAAGGCACTGCTACAGGTAATTTTGTTCCAGATAGAAGTTTTACTTATGCGCCTAATTTAGTTTTGAACCTAACCATTGCTGGTTGGGAAGATAAGAAAAGTGGAGGTGGAGGTTCGGGCTCAACGGCACTTTCTAATGTGAGCATTATTAGCGATACTTTTTATATGCCACAGCTTAATCGCAAACGTCGTGTTTGGATTTATTTGCCTAACGATTATAAAACTTCTAGCAAAGTTTATCCTGTAATGTACATGCACGATGGCCAAAATTTGTTTGATGCCCAAACTTCTTTTTCTGGCGAATGGGGTATAGATGAAACCATGAGTAACTTAGAAAAGAATGGCTATTCTGGTTGTATTGTTGTTGGTGTAGATAATGGAGGTGCTCAACGTATCAACGAGTATTCACCTTTTGTAAATCCTAGTTATGGTGGCGGACAAGGAGAGGCATATGCATCATTTTTGGTTCAAACCTTAAAACCTTTTATTGATAAAAACTACCGTAGTATACCAGATAGAAATAATACCTTAATTGGAGGCTCTTCTCTTGGAGCTTATATTGCTGCTTATACCGTTGTGCAGTATCCAGAGGTGTTTAGCAGAGCGGCTATCTTTTCGCCAGCCTATTGGTTTAGCGATTCTTTGTTTCAACACATACGCAGCACAACCATTTCTGAACCGATAAGAATTTATCAAGTAAGTGGTGCCAATGAAAGTGGCAGTATGGTGCCGCTGATGCAGCGTTGCGATTCACTGTTGGGTGCAGAGGGACATGCATTAAATGATAGGAAAGTGGTAGTGAAACAAGATGGAGCACATAGCGAGTGGTTTTGGAAACGTGAATTTTTAGCAGCCTTTAATTGGTTGTTACTTCCTGCCACCCAAATAGATAAAGCTTTGGTTCAAAAATTACAAGCAGATACAAAAGTTTATCCAAATCCAGCACAAGAAGTATTTACAATTAAAGCAGAGCACGCCATAGATAGTCTACAGTTAATTGATAATATGGGAAAGGTGATTTATGGCAAAACGTTAAATCAAGCCAATGCCAGAATTGATGTGAGTAATTTTGCAAGGGGCAATTACATAATTTTATTGCATGCAAAAGGAGTTTTTTATACTAAAAAAGTAACCTTAGAGTAAGAACATGAAAGGCACTTTGAAAATTAGCATTTGGTTGACGAGCATACTTTTTGTTCTTCTTACATTACTATTCTTTTTTTTAAGTCCTATTTGCAAATGGGCCATAGAGAAGTATGATAAAGAATTTTTAGGACGTGAGATTGTAATGGAGCGTTTTTGGCTA
>JBIKKC010000262.1:0-3114 GCA_044360615.1 Bacteroidia bacterium
TAAACAAGTTTGCTGGTATCAATTCCAGCAGCTCCCAAGCGGTTGCGAAAGGTGCGTGTCCAGCCATGGAATACCTCATACTTAGTAGCCTCAGTTTTTAGTTTTTGTAATACTGCTTCTTGGGTTTTGCTATGCCTAACTGCTCCAGCTACGGCTGTTTTGCCAACTAAAAATAAGTTTGCAAAGCAAGCAAGTAGCAAAACCCATGCACTTATTTTCCAAAAATTATTTTTTTCGGTTTGAACCAAACTTTGCCTAAAAATAGCTAAAAGCATGAGTGTAAATACCAGCCAGAACTGAGGCACATAACGCATTATCCAAGCTTCTGGGTTAATAAAAACGGTAAGCATTACTAACCCAATTAACAAAAGAAAATAATTGCGTTCTGCTTTTTTAGAGCGCCACATAGCAAGCACAAAAAGTGGCAATAACAAAGTAAATAATTCTGCAGCTAACGGCCCCATGGCCGCAAGCTCTGGCATACCCACTTCATAAGAGCTCAGTGGTGTTTTACCAAAGAGTGTTTTTAGTTGGGCTTGTTCTGGGTTTCTGCTCCAAACTGGCTTTGCATATAAACTATAAAAAAAGTTTTGAACCGGGTTTTTAGTTAAAAAATTTGCAGGATAAATGCTTTCTGGATTAAAGAATTTGGCTCTACCTTCCGATAAAGGGTAGAGTGGGTGTCCCATGCGCAGCCAATTGCTTAGGTAAGGACTAAAGCCTAAGATACCATAGGTAAAAAGGCCCCAGCCTAAGCCAATGGTAATAATTTTGCGAAACGAATAGGCTTTTAAATGCCATAGATAAGCTAAGCCAGCACTCACCAAAAGAAATGCATAAGCTGCCGAGGTAAATTTTAGATTGGCTAAAATAGCCGCTGCCAATAAGGCTAGAAAACCCATTACCCAACCGGTATCTAAAATTTGTAAACATCCAAAAATAAGGGCTAGGGTAAATAAGGCGGCCACTTGTCCATCGGCATAGGTATTACCCAAGTTCATTAATAGAATTGGGTTTGCGGCGGTGGCAAGGGCAAGCAGAAAGGCTGCCAGCGATTGGCCCTTTAACAGTTTGTTATATAAGGAAAATGCGGGTCCAATTAAGGCTAAAAGAAGCAATAAATTCAGGCCTTTGGCACATTCAATGTTTCCAGTAATTTTATAAATAAAGGCACCAGCCACCCAAGAAGAGTTTGGAAAATGATTTAAATATTTTTGCGAATAAGAGGTTTCAGATTCTTCCAATACTTTATAAACAGGTTTCCAGCCATTTTCTAATAAGTACATGGCATCTTGGTGGTACCAATTGCCATCGAAGCTGGTATCGTAAAAGGAGCCTGCAAAAACAAAGCAGAGAATAATAAGCAGGAGGCTAATGGCACCGTTAAATAAAAAAGCTTTTTTGCCTCTTATAGTTAAATAATTCCTCTGAAAAATATAGGATGCGGCGCCAACTAATAAAAGTATGGGTAAAATATAAAATAAATGAATAGGGAAGCCTGCTAACAGCATGAGTTGGGGTATAACTACTATTCCAGAATAGAATAGAAATAAGTTGATGCCCATAGCAAAAGCAGGGGTGATAATCTTCATATGCTGTGTGCAAGTAAAGAAAACGATTCCTATTTCCCAATTTATTGCTAAACTTGCGCTTCTTTGTCAAAGGTATGTCGAGACGCATTTTAATAACCGGAGGCGCCGGTTTTGTAGGTTCAACCCTGGCTATAGGGTTAAAACAATTGCACCCAAACTGGGAGATTATCACTTTTGATAACCTTCGCAGGCGCGGTTCAGAACTTAATTTACCTCGTTTAAAAGAACATGGGGTTGTGTTTGAACACGGCGATATTCGTAACCCAGAAGATTTAGACGCTATTTCCCAAGTAGATGTGGTTATTGATGCCTCTGCAGATCCTAGTGTTTTGTCGGGAATAAATTCTCCTGTTATGCCCCTAATACAGGCCAACCTAATGGGAACAGCCAATATTTTAGAGTTTGCCAGCAAGCACCAAGCTGCTTTTATTTTTCTTTCTACCAGCAGAATATATCCAATTAAAAACTTAGAAAGTGCGGCTTGGAAAGAAACCGATACCCGCTTTCAATGGTTAGATGCGCAAGCACTAAGAGGAATTTCTTCTAAAGGCGTAAGCGAAGATTTTCCGTTAGAAGGGAGCCGCAGTTTTTATGGGGCCACCAAGTTGGCTTCAGAATTATTGATTACAGAATACAATGAATTGCGTGGCTTAAAAACCATTATTAACCGCTGTGGTGTAATTAGCGGCCCTTGGCAAATGGGTAAGGTAGACCAAGGCGTGTTGGTGCTTTGGTTGGCCAGACATTATTTTAAAAACAAACTTTCTTATATTGGCTACGGTGGCACTGGCAAGCAAACCAGAGATGTAATGCATGCGGCAGATTTATTAGATTTAATAGACCATCAGCTACACCATTTAGATTTGTACAATAACCAAACGCTAAATGTGGGCGGTGGCGAGGCGGTTAGTTTTAGTTTGCAAGAATTAACTACCCTTTGCCAAGAGGTTACAGGTAACAAAATTGAAATTGCACCTGTAATGGAAAATAGAACAGCCGATGTGCGTTTGTATTTAAGTGATTGCAGTAAATTAAATGCGTTAAACAATGGCGCTTGGCAGCCAAAACGTAGCGTTCAAACTTTGGTAAGCGATACCTTTGCATGGCTTAAAGAAAATGAGCAACAGTTAAAAACGATATTGAACTAAATATGAAAATAGCTTTAGTAACAGGAAGCAGTGGGTTAATCGGGGGAGAGTCGGTAGAGTTTTTTGCTAGCCGATTCGATAAAGTGATTGGGATAGACAATAACATGCGTTCCTACTTTTTTGGTGCAGACGGTTCAACCATTTGGAACAAAAATAGACTAGAAGAAAAGTATGCTAACTTTAAAGCTTATGAAGCGGATATTAGAGAATATAATGCCTTAGAAGCTATATTTAGTGAGTATGGCAAAGACATCGCCTTGGTGGTTCACGCAGCCGCGCAACCTAGTCACGATTGGGCCGCCAAAGAACCCCTTACAGATTTTGGTGTAAACGCAACAGGTACTTTAAACTTACTAGAACTAACCAGATTGCAT
>JBIKKC010000263.1:0-3073 GCA_044360615.1 Bacteroidia bacterium
ACCCAACATTAAAAGGTGAATTAGAAGTATTGCTGGAAGCAGAAGGTTTAAGTAGTTACGCACAACCTATTGGGCAATTTACGGCCTTAAGTAAAAGCATTGTAAATGTGAGTTAGTGATATGGTTGATTCCCTATCTTATGTTTTTGCTAACATTTTTTTATATTGCACTTATGTTTAGAAAATACTTCTTTATTGTTTTACTAGGATGCTTAGGTTTAAACCAAGTTACGGCCCAACAATTACCTGTATCTGACCCAAGATTAAGTTATAAAGCCATTGAAATTACTAGCCCCAAAGGGATAAAAGTTAATCTTGCAGACCTGCCTGATTTGCCCGATGCACGTATTATTTCCCTTCATCCAGAGGTGGGTTCAAACCCTATTAAATTACAAAAGTTGGCTTTAGATAAGCAGCGCTTGAACCAACCTGCAACAAAGGCATTACAAAAAAAGGCAAACGTGTTGCCACCCACTGTAGGTAGAAATTTTAATGGTAATGTTACGCAAGGTACACCCAATGATAATGATATGGCTATTGGGAATAATGGGATGGTAGTGAGCGTGGTAAATACCAATATGAATGTATATAATGATACAGGTAGATTTATTATAGGTAGAACTCTTTCTACGCTTGGAAATGCCATTGGTCCCTTGAATAGAACCTTTGATCCAAGGGTAATTTATGACCCCGAGAGTGACCGTTTTATTATTGTTTTCTTGCAAGGAAGTACCAGTGTTGATAGTAGAATTGTAGTTTGTTTTTCAGAAACCAATGACCCTTCTAAAACTTGGAATGTGTATGCGCTTCCTGGTAATTTCGTGGGTGATAGCAGTTGGAGTGATTATCCAATCATATCTCTTTCAAAAGAAGATTTATTTGTTACCGTTAATCGTTTAAAAGACAATACATCTTGGCAAGAAGGTTTTATTGAATCTTATATTTGGCAAGTTGAAAAGGCTAAGGGATATGCTGGAGATTCTTTGAACCAAAAGGTCTATCAAGATATTCAATTTAATGGTAAAAAAGTTTGGAGTATTTGTCCGGTAAAAGGTGGTTCTAAGTTATATGGGCCCTTTGCGTATTTCTTATCTCAACGCCCTTCTGCATTAAGTAATGATACCTTGTTTGTGCATTATATTACCAATTCATTGTCTTCTGGTAAAAGTAGTCTTGGAATGAAAGTTGTAAAGAGCAATACTAATTATGGATTACAGCCCAATGCAATTATGCCCAACGGTAAGAAATTGCAAACCAATGATTCTAGAGTATTGAGTGCCATGTATGAAAATGGCGTGATTTATTATGTAGGTAATAGTATTGATTTTAATTTATTTTCTCCTGCGGTTTACTTTGGAAGAGTGCATGAAGTATGGACAAATAAGCCACGTGTAGAGGCAAGTATTATCTCCTCTGATACCTTAGATTTTGGATATCCAAGTATAGCTTATGTAGGTAGTGGATTAGATGGGGACCATCGCAGCATGATAACTTTTTCTCATGTTTCTCCAGCCCATTTTCCTGGAACTTCCGTAGTTTATGTAGATAAGAATTTTAATGTTTCAGCACCTGTTTTTGTTAAGCAAGGAGAAGGAAACATTCGTATTATACAAGATAGTGTAGAGCGCTGGGGCGACTATACCGGTATTCAAAAAAAGTACAATGAAAATGGTGTGGCCTGGCTCAATGGTTCGTTTGGAAATGCCAATGGGCAAAACCGTACTTGGATAGGAAGAGTAAGTGCTAATGATCCTAGTTTAAGTTTAAAGGATAATTTAAATAAAGCGAATACTATTGTTTATCCAAACCCAGGTAATGATCAAGTGTCTTTTGAATTTGAAAGTGATAAAAAAGAATTGGTTACCATTTCAATTATTGATATGAAAGGTGGCATAACTACTGCCTTAAATAAAGAGTTTGCTAAACCAGGTTTAAACAAGGTAGTTTTAGATATTAGCAAATTGCAGAATGGCGTTTATGTAATATTATTAACTAATGAGTATGGCAAGATTACGCAGCATAAGTTTGTGGTTAGTCATTAGTATGTTGTTGGCCTTAGCCTGCAAAGAGCCTAAAGCTACAAAGGTTAACTCGCCAGAGGTTATAGAACAGCCTAAGCCCATCAGCGATCCTCAAATTGATTCGCTTAAAAACTATTTGGATCAAGAAAGAGCTAGAAGAAAGCCCTAATTAGAGTTTAATTTCCTTTTCAATCCAATTTAAAACAACTTGTGTAGCACCCGTTTTTTGTTGCACCCAAGTTCTCGTGTTTTCTGAAATAGTTTTGCGTTTTTCTAATTGAGTTAGCAATTCTTTAATCCAATTGTCAAATTCACTTTGATAGCGAATGAGTTTGCAAAGTTGCAATTCGGATAATTCAATGGCTTCTGGAAATCTACCTATTTTTGGGCCAAAGCAAATTGGCATTCCAAAGCAGGCAGCTTCTAAAATATTGTGTAATCCATTTTCCCAATATCCCCCGCCAATAAAGGCAAAATCTGCATATTTATAGATACGAGAGAGCAGCCCAATTTGGTCAATAATCAATATGTTTTTTGCGTGGAATTGAGGTGCGTTACCTTCATATTCACTAAAGCTAATAGCGGTTTCTCCAAATTGTTTTTTTATTTCTTTAATGCGTTTTTCTGAAGGAAAATGTGGTGCAATAACGATTTTCAAATTTGGTGTTTGGTGTAAAGTTGAATTAAATATAATTTCCTCTTCCTGCGCATAACTGCTACCTAGCACTAGCAATTGTTTGTTCTCTTTAAATTGTTCTATTGATGCTAAATTGCTTGCTCGTTTAACAGTTTCAGCTACACGGTCGTAGCGAGTATCTCCGCTAAGTATGCTAGGTTGAAATTGAATTTGCTTTAAGAGATTAACAGAATTTTCATTTTGACAAAAAATGGCATTGAAATGAAATAAAAGACTTCTTTGAAAAGGTGCATTGGGTTTAAAAAAACGTTGCTGAGGTCTAAATAATGCAGCTATTAATAGGGTAGGGGTATTGGCCATTTTTAAGGCATTAAGGTAATGAAACCACAAATCATATTTAACCCAAATAGCAAGTT
>JBIKKC010000074.1:0-9697 GCA_044360615.1 Bacteroidia bacterium
AACCTCATTGTATTGGTGGGTATTTAGCGCTGTTGCAATTTTAGCACCTAAGCCTCGCAAAGATTCTTGTTTTGCATTTTCCGATTTCTTTTCAAACTCAGAAATATCTTGGAGCAAAATCAAATGTGTTAGGCGATTTATGAGTATATAATGGTCGCCTACCTTCTGCTTTTTTGCAACGTAGCTAAGTTCCTCTTTGCTTAAGCCAAGCGCATTTAGTTTGTCTTTTTTATGAAAAAGGTAAACGGAATTTTGCCCAGTCTTTGGTTTATCTTGTCTTTTTATTTGTATCATTTTTTTATTTCTTTCTAGTTTTGGCAGTATGCTTTTTTTTCAATTTTACTCATAAAAATTGTTTGTGCATATGATGTTTGAAAGGCTCCCAACAATAAAAAACCCAACAAAAGGAATGTTCTAAAAATAGATTTCATATTTTTATTTTCTTACAATTTGCGGTAAAGGTAAACGCTATTTGATAATTTAGTTTTATTTGCTGCTATAAATTATGCACACATCTGTTCGCGCTAAAAAATTCTTGGGTCAACACTTTTTAAAAGACCAAAGCATTGCCACCGAAATTGTTAATGCCCTGGTAAAGTTGTACCCTAGTGGCCCTGTTTTAGAAGTTGGCCCGGGAATGGGTGTGCTCACAAAATACCTCTTAGATTTTCCGAAATTGGTAACTTGGGCGGCCGAGGTTGACCAAGAATCTGTAAGTTATTTGATGGCCTATTATCCAAAATTATCGGAAAGGCTATTGCAAGAAAGCTTTTTAGATTTAAAATTAAATGAGCGTTTTGGAGAGGAAGTAGCTGTAATTGGGAATTTTCCATATAATATTTCTTCACAAATTGTATTTCATATTATAGATTTTAGGCAGCATGTACCAGTTATGGTGGGTATGTTTCAAAAGGAGGTAGCAGAAAGATTGGCAGCTGGGCATGGCGGAAAGGAGTATGGCATTTTAACGGTGTTGGTTCAAGCCTATTACGACATTACCTATTTGTTTACCGTGCACGAAGAGGTGTTTGATCCACCACCAAAAGTAAAATCTGGGGTTATAAGCATGGTTCGTAAGCGCCAAAGTTTACCTTGTGACGAACTATTATTTAAGAAAGTAGTGAAGGCAGCCTTTAATCAACGTAGAAAAAAATTGAGAAATGCCATTTCTGCTTTTGGCTTAAACGACGAACAGTTAGGTGATTTTGCAGGCAAGCGTGCAGAAGAATTATCGGTTCAAGCATTTATAGATTTAACTAACCTTATAGCAAACTTAAAAGATGGAAAAAATTCTGGTTGATAATGCCCTAATTAAACAGTTTAACCAGTGGCTTTTAAGCGAAGAAAATTCTGCTTTGCAAGCCCAACTCGATCAAATGTATCCGCAGGATATTGCCATGGTTATGGAGCGTTTAGAACATGAAAATTCTAGACGAATTATGAACCTTTTGGATAAGGATAAAGTGATTAAAGTTTTGGTAGAAATGGATGAGACGGATAGAGGTAAATTTTTGGCCAATTTTTCTCCCTATGAAATTGCCAATAACTTTATTGAGCATATGGATAGTGATGATGCTGCTTATATTCTAAACCACTTTCCAAATAAGACCAAAGAAGAAGTTATTAGCCAGTTGCAAGATATTGAATATGCTAGCAGTTTATTAAGCTTAACCAATTACGAAGAAAATACTGCGGGTAGTTTAATGGCTTTAGAATTAGTGAAAGTTCAAAATGATATTACAGTTGCAGATTGTATTGAAGAAATAAGACGTTTAGACGAGCAGGTTGACAGCATTTATGTGGTGTATGTAGTTGATTTGTTTGAGAGATTGGTTGGGCTACTTACACTCAAAAATTTATTGTTGGCAAACCCTACAGATTTGGTTGAAGCCGTATGTAATAAAAATATAATCGCGGTATCTACCTCCGCCGATATTGATGAAGTAACTAACCTTACAAAAAAATATGATTTGGTAGTGTTGCCGGTGGTAGATGTTTTGGGGAGATTAGTAGGTAGAATTACTGTAGATGATGTTGTAGATGTAATAAAAGAAGAAGCCGATGAAGATTATCAATTAATGTCGGGTATTACCTCTGATGTTGCCCCAACTGATTCTGTTTTTGAGCTTTCTAAGGCGAGGTTGCCTTGGTTATTAATTGGTTTATTGGGTGGTATAGCAAGTTCGCGATTTTTGGGTATGTATGAAAGCCAGATTATGATACATCCGGAGATGGCCTTTTTTATTCCATTAATTGCAGCTATGGGCGGTAATGTTGGGGTGCAATCGTCGGCCATAGTAGTGCAAGGTTTGGCCAATGATACCTTGGGTACAAAAAATATTGGTCAAAAAATATTGAAAGAATTACGGGTGGGTTTATTCAATGGCCTCATACTTTCATTGATTATTTTAGGATACAATTTATTAGTTCATAATGGCTATGAGTTGGCCTTAACGGTTGCCTTGGCTTTGCTTTCGGTTGTAATATTTGCCGCAGTTTTTGGCACTTTTATTCCCATGCTTCTTAATAAATTTAATATTGACCCAGCTATTGCCACTGGGCCTTTTATAACAACTAGTAACGACTTACTTGGGATAGTGATTTATTTCTCAATTGGGCATTTACTCTATGAAGCTTTTTAAATTGATGCAACCTTTTCCAAGTTTTAGATTACTAAATACATGAAAGCAAATTTCAACCATTCGTCAAAAAGTATTAGGGTTTTAATTTCAGATGAAGTTCATTCCATTTTGATAGATGGTTTAAAGGAGGCTGGTCATACCGTTTTATATCATCCTGGCGCATCAAGGGAAGAAATTTCAGGGGTTCTTCCAGAGGTGGAAGCTTGGGTATTAAGAACAGGTGTGCAAGCCGACGCAGATTTGCTTTCCAAAGCACGTTCTTTAAAATGGATTGGTAGGGCAGGGGTAGGTTTAGACAATATAGACCTTAACGCTGCCAAGCAAATGGGTATTACTTGCGAAAACGCTGGAGAGGCTAATGCAGATGCCGTAGGCGAGCATACACTGGGTTTGTTGCTTATGCTTATGAATTATCTGGGAAAGGCTTTTTTGGAAGTGAAGCAAGGAGTTTGGTTAAGAGAAGAAAATAGAGGAACCGAGTTAAAAGGTAAAACTATTGGCATTATTGGTTTTGGAAACACGGGCTCTGCTGTGGCTGCTAAACTAAGCGGATTTGGCGTTAAGGTGCTTGCTTATGATAAATATAAGCAAGGCTTTGGTTCAAGCAACATAATAGAATGTGGTTTGAACCAACTCCAAAAAGAAGCAGATATCATTAGTTTTCATGTGCCTCTTACCCAAGAAACCCACCATTATTTTAATACTCAATTTTTAAATGCATGCCAAAAGCAGGTATTTATTCTGAATCTAAGTCGCGGGAAAATTGTAAAAACCGCCGATTTAGTGGAAGGATTGAAAAGTGGAAAAGTAAAAGGTGCAGCTTTAGACGTGCTCGAAAATGAAAGACTCGAGACCTTAACAAAGGAGGAAAAAGTTTATTTTGACTACCTGAAAAGTTCTCCAAATGTGGTTTTAACACCACATATTGGGGGTTGGACCCAGGAGAGTTATGGTAAAATTTCAACAATTCTGTTAAATAAGTTCCTGAGTTTTAGTGAGAATATTAATAAATAGTAAAGAAAGGGTTAGGTTTAATGTTGTTATTTACAATTTAACTCCTTTATTTTACCGCTCTTAAAAAATTGTTGGATATTGTAAATACTATGTCAATGAAGAAAATATATACACTCTTGTTTTGCGCAATGCTTCTTCAACTAGGTGCATTTGCACAAAGTGGTTTAGGCACCATTCGTGGAACGGTAAAAGATTCCAAGACCAAAAAGGCACTTGATGTGGTTAGTATCACAGTAAAGTTGAACGGTGTGGCTAAAGGCACAGCTATATCAGATGATGATGGAAGTTTTATTATTAAAACGTTGCAACCGGGTAAATACACGCTATTTGCCTCTTATGTAGGTTACAAAAGCGTAGTTATTGAAGATATCAATCTTGCAGCAGAAGAAGATCGCTTTGTAAACTTCTCACTAGAGTCTACTACCCAGTTAAATGAGGTGGTGGTTACTACCTACAAAAAACCAAAAATAGATCCAGGAGGGGTAAAAGGAAATAACATTGGTGGTGATGCCTTAATGAAGAGTGGAACACGTTCTATTGAGCGTATGTCTGGTCAAACGCTTGGTGTAGAATCACGTAATGGTGGAACGCCAATATTCCGCGGAGCCCGCGCAGAAGGAACTGCTTACTATATTGATGGTGTGCGCGTTCAAGGTGGAGCTCGTGATATTCCAGCTAATGCCATTGATAATATTCAGGTAATTACAGGTGGTACTCCAGCGCAATATGGCGACTTTGTGGGAGGAGCAATTAGTATCACAACGAAAGCACCTTCAAAAAACTTTTTAAGAGCATTTGAATACACCACTGCAAGTCCGTTTACAGGAACTTTAGACAATACGCAATTCAATAATTTTCAAACTGTTTTATCGGGTCCAATTAAAGTAATTAACAAAGGACGTGGGGATGAAGAACGTGTGTTGGTTGGTTTCTTATTTTCTGGAAGTTTAACTTATGCTAGGCAAATAGCGGTGGTAGACTTATACGAAGTGAAACCAGATAAATTGAAAGAAATAGAGAAAACTCCTTTAGTGCCTGGGGCTTCTGGAACCTTATTCCCAGCAGCAGAATTTTTAACAGCCAATGATTTACAAAAAATTACCAATAGGCCTAACGTGGGTGGTTATTCTGCAGATGTTAACGGTAACTTTAACTACCAACCTACCCGCAACTTTAATGTAAGGTTAGGTTATTATGGAAATTATAACCAAGGCACAAACTGGAGCTCATTTCATTATTTGCTAAATTCTGCTAATAATTCTTTTTCTAGAGGATATACCGTAAGAACTTACCTTCAATTGACACAAACCTTTAAAACAGATGATAAGAAGGATGGCACGGCAGAAAAGAAATCAACTTCTAATATTTCTAATGCATATTATTCGGTGCGTTTATCTTACGAAAGAGGTTTTGGCGAACAAATGGATGAAACCCATAGAGATGATATCTTCAATTATGGTTATGTTGGTAAATTTACTACCTACCAAAGGCCTGTTTATACACGCGTTATCAAGGGTATAAACGAGAAGCCAGATAGTTTTTACAATAATGGTAATCCAATATATTTAACAGACTATTATCGCCAAGCTGGTTATGTAGATACAGCCTATACTTTTGAACAGAGTGATAAAAATGTTGTTAGAGGTAACTATACCCGTTCTGTTTACGACTTCTTTGGTAGAGAAAATATCAGTAATTTAGGTGCACTTCGCCAAGTGGGTGGTTTAATCAACGGGGATAACCCTAATGGAATTTATTCTAATATGTGGGGTAATGTGGGTGCCAACCAAACAGGTTATTCTAAATCTATGAATGAGACGTTTAACTTATACATTCAAAGTGAATTTACCATAGCACCAAAATCAAATCCTAAAGCAAAGCATGAAATTCAAGTGGGTTTAAATTATGAGCAACAGTTTAGAAGAAGCTATGGTTTAAATGCAAATGGACTGTGGTCATTAATGCGTTTATATGCTAATAGGCAGTTTGCTGGTTTAGATTCAAACAAAGCATTCTTAAAGTTCGACGAAAATGGGGTGTTTCAAGATACAGTTAATTTAGGTAGAAAAATTGTAGCCTCGGATCAAACTAACTTTGATAGAAATTTACGTGCTAAATTAATGGCTAATGGAGCCTTAGATGCTAATGGTAATCCTATTAATGAAGAAAGCTTTTTAGATGTTAACTCTTATGCACCTTCGGTATATTCTTTAGATATGTATAATGCAGACGAATTGCTTAACAATGGTAATTCGATAGTAAGTTATAGCGGTTATGACCATTTAGGTAACGTTACAAGAGGAAGAAGGCCAAGTGTAGATGATTTCTTAAATGACCCGGCAAAAAGAGCTTTACCATCTTATCAGCCTATCTATTTTGCTGCTTGGATACAAGATAAGTTTGTATTTAAAGATTTAATTATGCGTGTAGGCTTGCGTTTAGAGCGTTTCGACGCTAATCAGCCTGTTTTGAAAGATGCTTATAGTACTGTTCCAATTTACACTGTAGGTGAGGTTAAGAATGCTGCAGATCAAAATATTAGAGACTTAGCTGCACTTATTCCAAATAATATGGACAATGATTTTGCAGTATATGTAAATCGTGATCCAAACCAACAGGTAAGTAGTTTATCTGGTGCTAAATTGGTGGGTTACCGCGATGGCAACCGTTGGTTTGATGGCAATGGTAATCCTATTACAGACCCTCAGCAAATTGCACGTGATGGAAAAACAAATCGTAATACGCCTTTATTGATTGATCCTAACAATCCTAATTCTCCAACGAGTAAATCATTTAAAGATTATACACCAGACGTTTTGTTGTTGCCTCGTATCTGGTTTTCATTTCCAATATCTACAACCTCGCAATTTTTTGGTACGTATGATATCTTAGCGCAAAGACCAATTAACAATGTTGGTCAAATAGATGATTACTTCTATTTGTTAAACAGACAAAGTGGTGGTCCAATTGCTAACCCTAATTTGAATATGGTTCAAGTAACAGATTATGAAATTGGATTCCGTCAACAAATTGGACAAGATGCAGCTTTAGGTATTATTGCATCTTACCGCGAATACAGAAACTATGTACAACAGTTTCGTTATGTGCAAGCTTGGCCAATTGATTACACAACATTTGGTAACATCGACTTTGCAACAGTTAAATCAATTGGTATAGATTATAGTATAACTGATATTGGTAACATCACTTTAAGTGCAAACTATCAATTACAGTTTGCAGATGGTACTGGTTCTAATGCAAACTCTAGTAGTGCCTTAATCCAAGTGGGTTTAGGAACATTAAGAACTATTTTCCCATTAGACTTTGATACACGTCATACTTTAAAGGCGGTATTTGATTACCATTATAAAGATGGAAAAGACTACAATGGACCAATTGTAAATGGAAAGAAGATTTTTGCCAATGCAGGTTTCAACTTAAACTTTGCAGGTTATTCGGGCCGTCCGTTTACTCAAGAGTTAAACCCAACTCCAGGTGGAGTTCAAAGCGGTGTGGTAGTGCGTAGCCCTGTTAAAGGAACTATTAATGGTGCAAACTTACCTCCTCAGTTTACTGTGGATTTGAACATAGATAAGAACTTTGTATTTAAGAAAGAAAAAGTGGATGGAAATGTAAATTATCGTTTACGTGTTTTTGTAATGGTTCAAAACTTGTTAAACACTGCTAATATTACTTCGGTATTTAGATATACTGGTTCTGCTTACACAGATGGTTTCTTAGCTTCTCCAGCTTCACAAGAGCAAATTGAAACTGCAACCAATACGCAATCTTATATTGACTTATATAATATCAGAATGGTAAACCCAGACCGTTTTGCTTTACCACGTACCGCCCGTCTTGGAGCTGCCCTGTATTTCTAAGACAAAATTAAAAGGAGAAAAAAAATGAAAATGAATACAATTCAATGGATTAAATGGATGAAAGCAGCATTGCTGCTAACCTTAATGCTAGGTTTTCATTCGGCCCAGGCTAAAGAAAATATAGGATTAAAAAAATCTGGAAGTAAGCCAGTTTTGCGCAAATATGGAGCTGGTTGTGCTGCTGCTACACAACAAAAAGATTTAGATCTAAACAATGTTAGAACTACCATTTTAAATGGTGGCGACATGTGGTGGAATTTACAAAATGCAAGATATGAAGTACCAAGAGTAGAGCCAGGAAATACCTCTAAACATTCTTTGTTTTCGGGTGCACTTTGGATTGGCGGAGTAACTCTAGGTAACCTTCGTATAGCTGCACAAACTTATCGCCAAAGTGGTAACGACTACTATCCTGGTGCGTTAACTGTGGACGGTTCTGCCTCAATTTCTGCAGATCGTTGCAAAGCATATGATAGAGTTTGGAAGGTAACTTTGGCAGAAATTGAAGAGTTTATTGCTAATCCTAATTCTTGGTCTACTCCTAATAGTGATGGTATTATTACTTGGCCTGGAACTGGAAAGCACGACAAAGATCCTGTTACCCAAGAGCCAACTAATTTTGTTGAAGCCCGTTTCTTGGCTCCTTATTTTGACAATGATAGCAATGGTGTTTACGAACCATCTGCTGGAGATTTCCCAACCTTTGATCAAGACGTGATTAATAATATTCCAGATATGATGTTGTATACCATTTACAACGATAAAGGAAATATTCACTCAGAGTCTGAAGGTTTGCCATTAGGCTTAGAGTTGCATACCCAGAGTTTTGCATACTCTACTAGTGATGAGATTAATAATATGACTTTCTACCGCACCACTATTTACAATAGAAGCACAGAAACTATCGACTCTTGTATTTTTGGCCAATGGGTAGATGCCGATTTAGGTAACTATTCTGATGACTATGTAGAATGCGATGTAAAACGTAATTTAGGTATTTGCTACAATGGAGATGATAACGATGAAGGTATTTTGGGCTATGGTTTGAACCCACCAAGCGTTGGGGTAAACTTCTTTGAAGGTCCTAAAAAAATTGTTGGTAATGATACCATCGAAATTGGCTTAACCAAGTTTGTGTATTATAACAATGACTTTTCGGTTACTGGAAATCCATCACGCCCAGAGCATTATTGGAATTATTTAAATGGCCGCTGGAAAGATGGTTTAAGCATTACTTATGGTGGAAATGGAAGAGGTGGTACTGATACTGCAAGCTTTATGTTCCCAGGTAGTTCAGATCCAGCAGGTAGAGTAGATTGGACAGAAAGAATTGCAGGTAATACACCTCAAGATAGACGTTTCTTGCAGTGCTCTGGTCCATTCCAATTATTACCAGGTTCTAAGAATGAAGTTACAGTAGCTGTAGTTTGGGCGCGTGCAACAACAGGTGGTGCCACTGGTTCTTTTAACTTACTAAAGGAGGCTAGTGATAAGGCTTTTGTTTTGTACAAGAATAATTTTAAGATATTAAATGGGCCTGCAACTCCAGAAATGGAAATTGTTGAAAATGACAGAGAGTTAATTTTAACCATACCTAATTACGGTGTTACCGAAAATTATACAGATTCATCAGCGGGCTTGTGCTCAGATTTTACGCGTTATAAATTTCAAGGATATCAAATTTTTCAATTGACTAAATCTTCTATTCCTAGTGATTTGTATAATCAAGAAGAGGCTAAGTTAATTGCTCAGTGCGATGTGCAAGATGGAATTGCCTTATTGGTAAATGTAGTAAATGATGAAGTTTTAGGTTCAGTAAAGAAGATTATGGTAAATGGTGAGGACAAGGGAGTAAAGCATTCTTTCAGAATAACAAGAGATGCCTTTTCAAAAGAATCTGATCCAACACTAGTAAACTTCCAAAACTATTATTATGTGTTGGTTACCTATGCTGCAGCTCAAAATTGCCCAACAGATGCATTGCAATATTTAGCTGGAAGAAGAATGGTGGATGGTTCGGCTATAAAAATTTATAATGTTGTGCCGCATAAACCAACTCCTCGTGGTCAAGGAACAGAATTAAATACAATGTATGGTGATGGTCCGGAAATTACCAAAATATCTGGAATTGGAAATGATGCTAACATATTGCAGTTAACT
>JBIKKC010000264.1:0-3031 GCA_044360615.1 Bacteroidia bacterium
GCCAAGGGTTCTATACAACCCTACAAATTCTGTATTGTTGGGCTGCATTTGCTTTAATTTCTGCCCATGGTACCTAGCTTTGTCACGCTTATTTTCCTGCAGGTATAAATAGCTTAACGCATAATTAAGTTGAATATCATTTGGGTTCAAGCCAAACCCTTTTACTAAAATTTGTTCTGCTTTTTTATGCTGGTTTTGTTGTTGTAAAAGCAATCCAAAATTATAATATACAGAGGGGTTTCTTGAACCTAATTGCACTGCTTTTTCGAAGTTAATAATGGCCTCATTTATTTGCTTCATTTCATACATAAGCAAACCCAAGTTATAAAAGATACGGTCGTTTTTAGGGTCAATAGCGGCTGCCTCTTTTAAGGTTTGTAAAGCTTCTTTATTCTTACTCGCCGTGCTGTAAGCTGCCGATAAATTTAATCGGGCGTAATTCATTAAACTGTCTTTTCTTAAGCCTCGCACATACAGCTCAATGGCTTTCACTGCCTCTCCTTCTTGTAGGTTATAGTCGGCAAACATTACATTCCCAATTGCGAAATCGCATTGTTGTTGTAAAAAGTTTTTGTTCTCAGCATCCGCTGTAAGATAAGCTGCTCTAGCTGTTGGTGGAATGGCCTCTTTAGGTAGTTTATGGTATAAATCTGCAGCTGCAATTCTTACCGCCTTTACTTTATCTGTTAAACATAAAGTTGCCTCATTAAGCCAAACATTAGCAGGGAAGTTCTCTAAGGATCGCAAAGCATGATACCGTATCAATGCCTTTGGTTCAAGCATACCTTTTAAAAGAGCATTAGCAGCACCTTGTGTTTGTATTTTGCCAAGATAAAAAGCCGCAGTGGCCCTGGCAATTTCGGGCTGCGAGCTGTCTTGTAATAACTTAATCAAGTGGTATTCACTTTTTGCATTTAACTTACTACCGGGTAATAAATCATCCGAAAAATGATAAGCCCTTTTGGGTCCATAATGCTTCTTAATTTCATTGGCTGCCCAAGTATTTGTTTTGTTGCTATGACATTGGGTGCAAGTATTGGGTGTGTTATAAATTACAGATTGGTCGGGACGTGGAATTCTAAAGCTATGGTCTCTTCTTTGGTCAATGCCCATATACGTTTTTTCTGGCATGTGGCAATTTATGCACTGTGTGCCTGTGTTTCCAGCCTTGTGCATATGGTGTGCTTCCGTGTCGTATTTGGCATCATGGCAATTTCTACACATGGCATTACCTGCTTTAAGTAACTTACCCGTATGTGGGTTATGGCAATTGCTACAGGTTACCTTATTGTGATACATTTTGCTTTGCACAAAAGAGCCATATTCAAAATCTTCTTCCTTTATTTGGCCATCGCCGTAATAGGCTTCATCATCAATAATTTGAGGAATTAAATCGTCCATAATTTCCCCGGTTTTTAAAGCTTGTTCTTGCACATCCGTTTTTCTGGCATGGCAAGGTGCACAGGTATTGAGCTGAGCCTGCTGCTGAGTTAATTTGCCATATTCATGCGTAGTATTTTTAATGTGGTTTGAACCGGGTCCGTGGCAACTTTCACATGTTACATTTACTGCATCATACGTGCTTTTATACGTATCGCTGGCAAAATCATATTGCTTTTTAAAATTAGTGCTATGGCAAGCAGCACACATGGTATTCCAATTTTGTCCATTGCCTGTCCAATGCAGCCAATCGTTGGGTTGTATTTTCTGACCCGCATATTGGTGAAACCATTTTTTTTCGTTGGCGTTCCAACTTGCCCTAGAAGGCTGCATGCGCCCACCAGGTTGGGCTACCAAATATTGTTGTAAGGGGGCATAGCCAAAAGTATATAGTACCTCGTAGGTTTGTTTTGAACCATTAATTTCTTTGGTTTCAATAAAAAACTTGTTTTCTTTTTTGAAAAAACGGTTTTCTACACCATCTGCTTTAAAATTAGTGTTGTTAAAATTTCCAAGTACATTTGCTTCATTTGCAGGCTCCATGGCATGAAAGTGATGCGATGTTTGCCATTCGGTATGTTCTTTTTCATGGCAACTTTTACAGGTGTTTGCCCCTACAAATTGAGCACTATTTTCGCTGTTCTCGGCAGCTTTTTTGTTGTCGTTTTGATCCGAATCGCAATTGCTTAAAGAGCCAATGATAAATAATATAAGCAAACCAAAGCAAAGCTTAATACTATTCATTCTTAAGGCCATTTTACACTAACAATGATTTCATTTTTTCTGCCAACAAATTGATAAGGGGCGTTATAACCCAAAAACCGAAAATGCCCAAAATAGGTTATACCATTTTCTTTTAAGCTATTCTCTAGTTTTGTGGCATGCACTTTTATGCTTTCATCATCTGCATATCCGCTAAAAGTTATGGCTGCTACATATTCTTCTTCTGTTGTGATAATGGTTACAGAAGAATCATTGGGTATGGGTAATTTGCCTTTTGTATAAGCCGAGGGCATTACAAAGCTCATAGACGATTGCGATTCGTTAATGTCCATATGAACTGGGGTAGTCATAGCAATTTTTGTATTTGCATCATTGCCTCCAAATATATAGCCTGCCAGTTTTCTAAAACCAGGAGAAGCCAATTCTTTGTAGCTGTTGGCATTCATACTTACTGTAGCCATGGTTGCTGCAGGGTAAAGTCTAATTTCAAAGTCTTTCAGTGGTTTTATTACCTTGTAATTTTGTGTTTCTGTTTGCGCCATAATTAGATAGGTTTGAGATAAGAAAACCAATAAAGTAAGGATAGCAATGATTAATAAAGACATTTTCATTTTGAAAGATTTTAAAGCTGAAAGATACATTATTTTTGATTATTTATTTTAATTGCCTCGGTCTGCATTGGTAAAGATTAGTCTACCTGCACCTTATAATTACTGTATATGTCAGGAAATTTGCTAACAGCCAACAGGCTACTTTCCAATACAAAATGTAACTACCCTTATAAAATATGGGAACTTTGGTTTTGAGGTACAAATAGGGTACAGTTTTGATTGCTTATGGACCAATAAGGGGAGTAAACACTTTTTTA
>JBIKKC010000265.1:0-3028 GCA_044360615.1 Bacteroidia bacterium
GGTAACTTTTATTTCTGTTCCGGGCACGGTAGAAGCAGCAGGTTTTAGTTATTTTCAGGTGGTGCTGGGGTACTTTATTGGCTATTTTGTAGTGGCTTTTGTGCTTTTGCCTTTGTATTACCGTTTGAACCTAACCTCCATCTATAACTATTTGCTGCAACGTTTTGGGATGAATGCCTATAAAACCGGAGCCTTGTTCTTTATTGTTTCCCGCGTTTTAGGTGCTACCCTCCGACTATATTTGGTTATTAATGTACTGCAACTATTTATTTTAGATAGTTTGGGAATTAGCTTTCATTGGACCGCTGTAATTATTTTAACCATGATTTTGCTATACACCTTAAAAGGAGGTGTAAAAACTATAGTTTGGACAGACACCTTACAAACCTTTTTTATGTTGTTGGCTTTGGTGGTTTGCGTTTTCTATATGATGGGAGAGTTAGAATTAAATTTGGGTTCAACCATACTTGAGTTAACTACAAGCGGACATACCCATATTTTTAATACAGACATTTGGGATAAGAAATTCTTTATAAAACAAATTATTGGCGGGGCCTTTATTACCATTGCCATGACAGGTTTAGACCAAGAAATGATGCAAAAGAACATTAGTGTTAAAACCTTGGGAGGCGCTCAGAAAAATATGGTTTGGTTTAGTTCTGTGATGGTGTTGGTTAACTTTCTGTTTTTATTGCTAGGAGGAGTACTTTATTTATTTGCCAAAAGCAAGGGAATTGGTGTTCAGGGCGATGATTTGTTTCCTAGCATAGCGATGTTTCATATGCCAGGGTTTATATCAATTATTTTCATTATTGGTTTAATTTCTGCGCTATTTCCAAGTGCAGATGGCGCTATAACTGCCCTTACCTCTTCGTTTTGTATAGACATTATTGGGTTGCAAAGAAGGACTGATTTAGACGAGGACAGGCGATCGCTTTATAGGATGATTGTTCATTTAAGTTTTGCGGTAGTGTTTTTGTTCTTTGTGTATTATTTTAAATATTTAAACAACAAATCAATCATCAATATACTTCTAGATGTTGCAGGTTATACTTATGGGCCCTTACTTGGCTTGTTTGCCTTTGGTATTTTAACTAAGTATGAGATTAAAGATAAGTTTGCGCCTTTGGTTTGCTTGATAGCCCCTGTGTTATGTTACTTGTATCAATCAAAAATACAAGTTTATTTAGGGCTACAATACCAAGTGGGCATTGAGATGCTAATTATAAATGGCGCTTTAACCTTTGTGGGTTTATTGCTCATTAGAAAACCTAATAGCAAATTGTTGGTTTAAGAAAAGTAATGGCTCCCCACCCTTTGTTACTAAGAATTGCAAATGGAGAGAATGAAGTGCTTGATTTTAAAAAGACCATTTCTTCTGCTTCAAAAATTGCCAAAACCATGAGCGCCTTTGCCAATCACAAAGGCGGAACCTTATTGGTGGGCGTTAATGACAATAAAACCATTAGTGGGGTTAGAAGTGAAGAAGAAAAATACATGCTAGAAATGGCTGCAGATTTTTATGTAAAGCCAAAAATTAACTTAACTATTACCGAATGGGAATTTGGAGGTAAAGTGGTTTTGGAAGCCATAATTGCAGAAGGATTGGATAAGCCCTACTATGCCAAAGATGAAGACGGAAAGTGGTGGGCCCATATTAGAGTTAAAGATCAATCCTTGCTAGCTAGTAAAATTGTGGTAGATGTTTTAAAGAGAAATAGTGGTAAAGGACAAAATGTAATTCAGTACACAGAGTTGGAGCGCTCTGCTCTTAAGTATCTTGAAGCCACAGAAAAAGTGGCTCTAAAAGATTTGTGTAAACATTTAAATATTTCTAGGTGGAGGGGTCAAAAAATGCTGGTAGCCTTAGTGAGTGCAGGCGTAGTGCGATCGCATACCACAGAAAAAACAGAATTTTTTACCCTAAGTTAGATTTTAAAGGATAATTTTAGAAAGTAAGGCCCGAAATTTGTTACATGAGAATTATGAAAAATAGCATTGCACTAATTATTGTTTTTTTTGTCTTTACCCTTTCAAAGGTGGCAGCTCAAACCCATAACCATGGATCGGATAAAGGTCAGCCAGCTTACCAACCAAATCCTAAGAATGTAGAAATAGCTGCCATGTTTAATTATTATTTAGACAATGGCTTTGAGCAAATTGATTTGCTAAAAGTGCCAAGCATCAATAAGCAATTTTTTAATTTAGGAACTCCCAAATTGGTTGTTTATGATAAAAATGACAAGACTAAAAAGAACCTTTTGGTATCCTTTTCTTTAATGGTTGAGCCCAATATTCCAGATTTTCATGGAAAGGCATATCAGCAATATAATCCCTTTTTCACGAGTGATTGCAAGCAAGCGGTAATTTTTTGTCCAAAAGGAAGCAAGATTACTTTTGTGGAGGTAAGGCTTAGCAGAACGCTTCCTCAATCTGTGCAGCAAGCCCCGGGTTCTAAGCACACCCTTCCTCAAGGCATGTTACCGGTTGCATTTTATTTAATGATAGAGTAGGCATATTTCTTCCAAGGCCTTACATTTGTTTTCAAATTAATAAACAGTATGAAGGTAGGCGTTGTTGTTTTTCCTGGCTCTAACTGCGATGAAGATGCGGTAAGCGCTTTTCGCGATCAATTTGGTTGCGAAACAGTAAAACTTTGGCACAAAGACCATGATTTGCAGGCTTGTGATTTAATATTTTTACCAGGAGGCTTTAGCTATGGTGATTATTTGCGCAGCGGAGCCATTGCTCGTTTTTCGCCAATCATGCAAAATGTAATTGAATTTGCTAACCGTGGTGGTTTGGTTTGGGGGGTTTGTAATGGGTTTCAAATATTATGTGAGAGCCATTTATTACCAGGAGCCTTACTTCATAATAGTCATCAAAAGTTCAATTGTAAGAATGTGTTTATTAAGCCAGAAACAAATAATTCACTTATTACAAATCAACTCCAACTTAACAAAGCACTGCAAATCCCAATTGCACATGGCGAAGGAAGGTATTATTGTAATGAAGAAACTTTAGCAGG
>JBIKKC010000266.1:0-3027 GCA_044360615.1 Bacteroidia bacterium
AGCTGCAATTTGAAGCCCATCTGAAGAAAGAATAAAAGGACCGCCACCAGCATTGTTGCCGCAAGCATATCTAAATTGTAGCGAATATATTCCTGCTTGTTTTACATCAATGGTATAACTAAGCCAATCGCCTGAGGCAATCCAGCCTATTACATTTCCTTCAGTGGCATTTACGCTTGCATCAACATATTCATTATTTCTGAAATCGCCTTCGTTTTTAGCGTTGTTATCGTTATAGGTAATGCCTTGTCCAAGGCCACCTTCAAAACTATCATAATTGCCTGCCATAAGGGTTCCTGGGATGCTGGTAGGTTCGCCTAAAAATGGAAGTTTCTCTCCCACTAAAATGCTTAGCATATTGCTAATACCAAAGTTTGTTCCTTCATAAATTCTAGCATAAAAATTCTTTTTACCTACTTCTAAGTTTTTAACTACTAAACTATAGGGTGCTTGTGTATCTTCTCCAATCACCACATCGCCTTCCATAAATTGAACCTTAGTAGCAGTGCCTTCGGTTAGGTTCAAAGCAAGCGTTAAACTGCCTCCCGGATATACTTCTGTAAAAGCTGTGCTTAAAGTGCCATTGGCATTTATGTCTTTGTTGGTTTTAAAACTTTTAGCTGGCACTGTAAACGAAAAATTATCTGAGAAGGTAACCTGCAAAGGAGTGTTACCATAGTTTTGTGCCACATAAGTTTTAACACCATTCTTTATAAAAACTGCAGCCAATGGATGGTTCGAAGTGATGCTATTGCTTACATTTCCTAATACATTCATTGCATGTAACCAATGGTAGGTTTGTGCATCAGAAATACCAAACTTTAGGTTTCTGTGTGGAAAAGAATTGTAAAGGTTTATGGCTTTTTGCGGATTGATAAATGATAAATAAGACCAATATACATCATGCCATAAATTATCATTTACCTGATTGGTTAAGATGCCTGTATTCTTTTCAATCTCGGCCCAAAGAGTTTTAACATAATTGGTGTCGTGACCCAAATACAAAGAGCCGCCATGAATAGGATACATTTCTATGCCATACGAAGCTGCAATGTCTGCCGTCCAAAAAGTGCCATTATCATAGCTGTTTCCCCAAACTCTAGAAACTAAGCTGTATAGTTGGTTCGAAGCAAAATTTCTATTGTAAATATCTAACCAATATTCTTCAATTGCGGTTTGCTCGGTGGTATATAAATAGATGCCTAAATCTCTAATAGCTTTGTTGCCTGTAACCTCTCCCCAATGAATAAGTGCCGAGTTAAATTGCATACTTTCTGAAGTTGATTCTTGGTCGTTGCCTTGCGGAAAAGTAGCAAAACCATTGGCCCAACAATGCCCTGCATAAGGACTAAAATTTCTTAAGTGTGGATAGTCGTTGCTTGTTCTGCTGTTATTGGCTGCATCTTTTACTAAGAGGTTTATCATTGAGCCCCACTTGTCTTTCCAGCCGGGTTCGTATTGTTCTAAGAAAGCTGCTGCATGAATAAAATAGCCCCAATGGAAATGGTGGTCGTTTATATTACCATCTTGCCCATGCCCCGCAGGGTAGCCAATTAAGGTAGACCAATTTTGATTGTAATAAAATAAGAAAGCAACTTCGCCAGGTTTTGCAGTTAACCAATTTTCTAGCCTTTCTTTAACCGTTTTTAGCATAGTATTTAAAGCAGCAGTATCTTTAGTTAGTGCTGCAATGCGAGCGGTTTGAATCAAGCGGTTCATCACTTGTCCTTCATTGTAAGAATCGGTCCAAGTGCTTAAGCCATCATTTTTAATGGCATCTACTTTTTCTTTTAATTGCATGGCACTAAAACCATTGCTTAAATTATCTACATAAGGCAGCGTAGGTAGAATGCCATAGAATTTATTTTCAACCGTAAACCTATTACTTGCTATGGTTTTTATTTGTCCTCTTACATTGGCGTAGGTATATCCATTTGGGGCAGGGGAGTTAGCAGCCAAGTGCGCCCATTGATGCGGTAAAAGGCCTAAGAGCACGGTGGTGTCGCTGCCTTCTTTTATGTCGGTTTCTACTATAAATTCGGTTTGAACCAAAGCCGATGCTTCTGTATAGTGCCAATTGGCAAGCGTATTTTTTGGAAACACATAAGCATACTTTTTATACTCATTGGCAACGGCAGTTACATTAGTTGCAGTAAGTGGTATAAATGCCAGCGACCAATAATTTTTTCCATTAAGTGTGGAGGTATAAGTTTTGCCAGATTGGTTCCAACTAGAACCAGTGGGTGCATACACTACAAAGTCGGCACCATTGCGGGCATTTAAGATAATTAGTTTTTCATTGTCAATGCTTGCCGTTCCTTCATTAACAGTAATGGAAGCCACATCTGCACTATCTTTGGTAAAGTATAAAAACGGCATACCAATACCAGCGGTTGCTGTAAAGTTTTGTGTGGTTCCTTTCCAATTAAGACTCACTGTCCAATCAGAAAAATCTGATACTTTGCACACATTGCTATTTAAGCCAGTAACACCAACCACCACTGGCAAATAACTATCAATAACTCCCCAAGGTATATAACTTACCACAAGACCCGTATTTATTGTTTTTAAGGTAAAAGGATAACTAAAAAGATTATCCGAATGGTTATTTTTTACTTTGTTCGACCACCAATCATTTGTAGGTACTGGTTTACCTGCGGCATTGCCTGTAGTAAGCGGCACACCAGAAGGGAAGGAGTTTCTGCCTGCGATATCGGTACCTGGAAAAGTGTTTGTATAGCTGCCACTGCCTACAGGTACAATTTGTGCAAAGCTTGAATGTAGAAAGCTCAGCAGCAATAAACAGCCCGCAAGCACAACTCTTTTAAAAGACGAGAAACCGTATGGCATAAAGTGTAATTTTATCAAATATAGGGGAAGTTGGGCGAATGCAATGAAACACTGGGCCTTCTATTTCCCAATTAGCTTTCTTAAGCGTTGTTTCCAGTAGGCCTTCCAATGAGGAGCTAGGTATTCGTTCCAAATTTGGTTTTCGGCTTGCATGAGGGGCACAAATTGTGTGGGATG
>JBIKKC010000267.1:0-3024 GCA_044360615.1 Bacteroidia bacterium
GGCTCAGGAAGAATTAAAGAAGGCGCAAGAAAAAGAAGATGAAAACGAACTTACCATTTTTCTTGAAGTGATAAGTTTGTTGAATGCAAAACAGCAAGAACTTAGCCATAAGGCGGGAATTGTTATTTGGCATTAATTATAAACTATGAAGTATGCTTGCCCGACGGAGCTTTAGCGAAGGCGGGAAGTATGCTTGCCCGACGAAGCTTTAGCGAAGGCGGGAACTATAAACTAAGAACTATGAAATTAACGCTAGGAATAATAAAAGAAACTAAAAAGCCAGTAGACAAAAGAACTCCCCTTACACCGCAACATTGTGCAGAGTTAATAAAGTTCTTTCCAGGCTTAGAAATATTGGTTCAGCCTTGTCCAGAGCGCTGTTTTAAAGATGAAGAGTATCTTGCTGCTGGTGCAGTGGTATCAGAAGATTTAACTTCATGTGATATTTTATTGGGTGTAAAGGAAGTGAGTGTGGAGGCCTTGATTCCAAACAAAACTTATTTATTCTTTTCGCATACCATTAAAAAACAATTGTCCAATAGGGCACTATTGCGAGAAATTTTAAAAAAGAATATTACCCTAGTAGATTACGAAACGCTAACCTGGGATGCCGGTAATCGGATTATAGGTTTTGGACGATTTGCAGGTATTGTGGGCACACATTATGCATTTTTAATGCTTGGAAGAAAATATGGCTACTATTCTTTAACACCAGCCCATGAGCTTAAAGATTATGCAGATTTAGTAAATCAGTATAAAGACTTGGTAATTCCTCCTATGCGTATTGTTTTGTGCGGCGATGGGCGCGTGGCGCATGGCTCATTAGAACTTATGCGTAAGCTTAAAATAAGGCATGTGAGTCAGGAAGAATTTTTAGAAGAAGACTATAATATTCCTGTTTATGTGCATTTGCGAAGTGAAGATTATTATGCCCGCAAAGATGGACGCCCTTGGGATAAAGCAGATTTTTACAAGCATCCAGAAGATTATTATAGCACCTTTAAACCTTATTTTCAAAAGGCAGATGTTTTTATTAATGCGGTGTTTTGGAGAGAAGGAATAGAACCTTTTTATACACATGAACAAATGAAGGGAAGTGATTTTAGAATTAAAATTATTTCGGATATAAGTTGTGATACGCCTGGCCCTGTTCCAAGTACTATAAGAAGCACCACCATTGCGCAACCGTTTTATGGTTACAATGTATTTCTAGAAAAAGAAGTGCCAGCTTTTTTGCCTAATGCTTTAGACGTGCAAGCCGTAGGCAATTTACCTTGTGAACTTCCAATAGATGCTTCCATAGAATTTGGCGAGCAATTAATACGTCATGTATTGCCTCTTTTGTTTACAGAAGATAAGGACCTTATTATAGAAAATGCAACCATCGCTAGGGCTGGTAAGCTTACAGCAAAGTATAGCTATCTGCAAGATTTTGTAGATTAGCTTACAAGCTTGTCATGCAGTTGAAATGGCCTTTCGGACACTTATCAAATCCAATTTTTGAGCAAGGTCTGCATGCTAAATCCTTAACCTGATTTAGAATAACATAGGCGCTTTTGTTTTCATTTACAGAAGGCTTTGGTAAGTAAGGCGTCATGCCAAACTCTGGCACAGTATTGCCCCAATAGCTAATAATAGATTTATTAAAGGCGGCTGCAATATGCATCAATCCTGTATCATTGGTATGCACTACTTGTGCCTGTTTAAGTAACCAAGCGCTTTGGTGTAAGCTAATCTTTCCGCATAAATTCACCACTTTTTCACCACAAGTTTTTTCAATCAATGCAGCTCTTTCTACATCTTCTTTTCCACCTAGTAAAACCACAATTAAATCTTGGTCTATTATTTTTTTGCAGATATTAGCAACAGGTAATTGCTTGGTAAAATGTTGGGCTCCAATGGCCCAAGCTAGGTAAGGTTTAGCCTTTAGGTTAAAGCCGTTTATAGTTTCGGTTTGATCCGACTCTGGTATAAAGTAATCTAAACCCATACCATCGTTTTCAACTCCTAAATGCGCTGCAGTTGCCAAGTAGCGATCAACAATGTGAATAGGAGGGAGAATGTTTTTTTTAAAGTAAACGCGAATGAATTTTTCTATGTTTAATTTGTTGTACGAACTGCTTGGTGCCCCAAGTGCTTGTTTAAATAATAGCGTACGAAGATTATGGTGAAGGTCTATTACATGAGTATAGTTTTCATCTCTTAGGTTCAACCCTTTTCTTAATGGAGAAGTATCTAATACATGTATTTTGTCTATGTAAGGGTTTGGTTCAAGAATAGATTTGTATTGTGGTTTAGTGAGAAAATGAATTTCTGCTTGTGGCAATTGTTTGCGCAAGCAGCGTATAACTGGCGTGGTAAGCACAATATCGCCAATGGAGCTAAAGCGTATGAGGAGAATTTTTTCTTTCAAAACCAATTCAAAATTTCTTCAAATATATGTCTAATATCGTGCTAGTATGATCAAATATCCATTCCCAATTGAATATATTAAAATTAGCAACAACGTAAATATAGCTTATTGCGATGTAGGAGGCGGAGAAACAACACTATTATTTATTCATGGTTTAGCTAATTATATTCCTGTTTTTGAGTATAATATTTCAGAGTTAAGTAAACATTACCGTTGCATTGCTATCGACCTACCCGGAAATGGGATGTCGTCTAGAGACAATTATCCTTTTACCATGGTTTTTTATGCAGAGGAGGTTGCTAAGTTTATTAAGGTAATGGGGCTTAATAGCGTTGTGCTTTGTGGACACAGCATGGGTGGGCATGTTAGCTTACTTGTGGCCCTTAAGTTTCCAGAGTTGGTAGATAAATTGGTTTTATTTGCACCAAGCGGCCTAGAGCAATTTACAGAGATTGAAAAGATGTGGTGCAAAAGTGTGTTGCAATTAGGTAGTTATGTGTATAGTGATGCTATGAGTTTGGAAACTGCCATCAACCAAAGTTATTATCACAAAGAAAAAGTAGGAGCTAAGGGTATCATTAATGATCTTAAGCAATTAATGACAGGCGAGG
>JBIKKC010000075.1:0-9621 GCA_044360615.1 Bacteroidia bacterium
TTCACTTTTTCTTGCGCTTCTTGCAACATAGGTTCAAGCGCATTCATCCACACTAAACCATTAATTGGAATTGCTTGGCCTCTTATAAAATCTGAGTTAAACAAAATTCTTTTACCACCTTGTTGTAAATCCAATAAGGCGGTTTCTATCCCAAAATAAATAGAAGGAAAATCGGCTAACATCAATAGTTCAACTGGAACGCCTTCGTTTAATTGGTTCAAGAAGGATACCAAGTGTTTTTCAAACTCTGGCACTGCATCTATGCTTAAGCCTAGCAAAGGAGCAGCTTCACCATACCCTATGCGCATAGGATTAGCATAATCACTTGCTTCTACAATGTATGCCGCATGCGTTTTAATGGCACCTCTCGAAGTTTTAGCGTCAAAAGCAAATTGCAAGTCATGCTTAAAGTAGCGAAAATGTATCATCCTAAACTCAAGAAAAGTTGTAAGGTTAAACTTATGCTAAAAGTGCTTAAAGAAAGATACTTCAACAAGGGATCAAATTGGGTAAGTTCTTTTACACGCCATGCCGCAAATAGGTTGAGGGTCATTAAGAAGGTAACTGGCACACTGGCTATTGGCGGGTAGTTTTCTAGGATAAAGAGTAGGGTAAAGCAGGCAATTGGCGCAAGCAATAAAAAGCCGTAATATATTTTTGAACCTAAAAAGCCCAAAAGCACGGCAATACTAATTTTGCCAGCCTCTTTGTCCGAAATTTGGTCGCGCATATTGTTAAGGTGTAAAACACCTGTTGCCATGCAACCATAGGCAATAGCTAAAAGCCAAGTTTGTTTACTTAGGCTTGCCGTTTGCAAATATTGTGTTCCTGCAACTGCGGTAATGCCAAAGAAAATAAAAACAGAGATATCCCCCAAACCCATATATCCATAAGGTCTTTTGCCGTTGGTGTAAGCAATGGCAGCTACAATAGCAACTACGCCAATTCCCAATAAACTAAGCACACCTATTTTGCCAATTACCGGAAAGGCAAAGGCCAATAAACAACAACCACTTACAAAAGATAATACAGCACTAAGTATCATTGCTTTTTTCATAGCCTTGGCACTAATGGCTCCGCTTTGAACCGCTCTGCTTGGTCCTTTTCTGCCGGCATGGTCGGCCCCATGAATACTATCTCCATAGTCGTTGGCTAGGTTAGAAAGTATTTGTAAGCATAGCGCTGTGAGCAAAGTAAAAATAGTTATGGGGATGTTTAAGTCTTGTGTAAGTTGCACTGCAAATAGGCCTCCCCAAATGCAAGCTAGAGATAGAAAGAGTGTTCTTAAGCGAAGTGCTTTAAGCCATATAAAAAAATAGTGTACCTTTGTTTGCTTCATGCGTTGGCAAGTTAAACACATTCGCTTTCTACTTAAGTATCCTGTTTATAAATTTCTTAAACAGCGAAACCAGTATATTAGTAACCAGAACTTTTTAATTTTAGCGAGTGTGTTGGTTGCAATAGTAGTTAGTTTTGCGGCCATTTGCTTAAAATGGTTTATTCATTTTATAGAATCGCTTTTATTAAATACAAGTTTACTTGAGTTAAGTTTTGCCAATTTGTTTCTTCCTTTGGTGGGAATTCTCTTATCGCTTTTGTTTGTTAAATATGCTTTGCGCAATAAGAACTTTGAAAAGGGGTTAGCGGCAGTTATTTACAAAGTGAATTATAAGAAGGGGAAGATAGAATTATTTCATAGTTATGCTCATTTAATCACGAGTGCTTTTACAGTGAGTCTTGGTGGTTCTGTTGGGGTTGAGGCGCCTATAGCAGCAACTGGTTCGGCCATTGGTTCAAACCTGGCTAGCCGCTTTTTTTTGAGCGAAAATGATAGGAATTTATTATTGGCCTGCGGCGCAAGTGCTGGGATTTCTGCCATTTTTAATTGCCCAATTGGAGCGGTTATTTTTGCTTTAGAGGTTATTTTAAGACGTGTAGCTGTGCCTGCATTTGTTCCTTTGCTTATTGCTTCTGCCACAGCTTCTGTAATTAGTAATATGTTTTACACCTCGCAAATAATTAGTTTTACAGCACAAGCTTGGCAAATAGAGGCCATTCCTTATTATATTGTTTTAGCTATTATTTGTGCCCTTTTTTCTGTGTATACCATTAGGGTAATTTATGGTTTAGAAACGCGGTTTAATAATGTTAAATTAAAGTATAATAAGGCCATTATTCAAGGACTTATAGTTGGGGCTTTAATTTTGGTTTCACCACTTTTATATGGTGAGGGCTATTTTGTTATCAATCAAATTTTAAACAAGGAGTTTGATGCTTACATGCGAGGCATTGCTTTACAAAGTAATTTTGGCTATGATACTATTTTTTTAACTTTTGTTCTAGGCACTTTGTTATTGAAACCAATTGCTACAGCACTTACTGTAAGTGCCGGAGGTAATGGTGGTATTTTTGCGCCTTCGCTATTTATTGGGGCATTATGCGGACTCCTATTCTCACGGGGTATGAATTTATTAGGTTGGACAAGCATTAATGAGTTAAACTTTGTAGTTGCCGGTATGGCTGGAGTTTTAAGCGGAGTTCTTAGCGCACCTTTAACAGGAATATTTATGATAGCAGAGGTGGCAGGTGGTTATACTTTATTGGTACCATTAATGATTGTTTCTGCAGGTAGTTTTTTTATTACAAGGCTGTTTGAACCGAACTCAATTTATACCAAACGATTAGCACAAAGCGGTTATTTACAGCAATCCCCAGATGTTGAATTGTTGAGCACTGTAAGTATAATGTCTATTTTAGATACAAGCTTCCCAGTATTACAGCCAGATGATAGTTTAAGGAAACTAACTCAAGTAGTTGCAGGCACCAATAGAAATGTGTTTCCAGTGGTGAAACGTAATGGGCAACTAATTGGTGTTTTAAGTATGGGAGATGTTAGGCCTTATTTATTTAAGACAGAGTTATACGATAAGTTGGCGGTTAAAGACCTCATGCAGAATTCTGTGATTTGTGCAGAGGCTTCCTTTTCATTACATCAATTGCTTTCTTTGTTAGAAGAGCATCCCGCTATTTTTTATGTACCTGTGGTTTCTCAGGGCAAATATTTGGGTTGTGTATCTAAAAGTGTGGTTTTAAATAAGTATAAAGAGTTGGTTCAAGGCATTATAGACCAGCAAGCGCCCGCCTAAGCAAATTTGTAGATTCTACAAGGAGATTCATTTTCTTTAACAGACGTTCATTAGCCTTGTTATTGATAGCATCATCGTCAATTTGCATAATTTTCATAAGTCTTAAGGTTTTTGTTTTGAAAGGTTGTATAAACTATTAAAACAAATATATTTCAAATAAAACTGCCAATGCAACCATTGGGCATTCAACTGTGATTTTTTATTGGAATATTATTTTTGAGAAATAGAAGAATAATAGGAGGGGTATTTTACTAGAAAAGATTAATTTCGCCAATGAAAATACTGATATGAAGGAAATAATAGAAAAGTTGAAAGCTGCTTGTGCCGCTAAAAACCCTAATTACGAATTAGTTGTAACTTTGTTAAAAGAGTTACGCGAATACTTTAAAGCAAATCTAACTGAGCCAGGCCTGGTAAAAATGATAAGGTTGGCTTATGAAGACCTTGAAGCAAATGGCGCGTATACTTTTTTATATTTAGAGGAAAGCAATGCGCAAGAAAACCTAGCTTACTTTATAGATTTGCTTGCTGATTACAGCAATAAATACAATAGAGAAGAGTTGCAAGATATTAGAAACCTTATGGAAGGCATTGCGCCTGAAGTGGAGGAGTCTGAAGCAGAAGAGGCATGAAAAAGCCAAGGGTAGGTGTTATCATGGGGTCGGATAGCGACCTTGAAGTGATGAAAGCCGCTGCACAGGTTTTGGAAGAGTTCTCTGTTCCTTATGAAATCACTGTTGTTTCTGCTCATCGCACGCCAGAGCGCATGGTAACCTACGCCAAGGAAGCCAGAGAGAGAGGCTTACATGTAATTATTGCAGGTGCTGGAGGCGCGGCACATTTGCCAGGTATGGTTGCGGCTATCACCACATTGCCAGTAATTGGGGTTCCGGTTCAACTAAAAACCTTATCTGGCTTAGATTCTTTGCTTTCTATTGTTCAAATGCCTGGCGGAGTTCCAGTGGCTACGGTGGCTATTAACAATGCTAAGAACGCTGGGTTACTTGCAGTTCAAATGCTAGGTATTACAGATGATCGCTTAGCAACTGAATTGGAACAGTACAAAGAGAAAATGAAAACAGAGGTTTTACATAAAGCCGAAATTGTAGAAAAGGGCAGAGGCCAAATAGGCTTTAGAAACTAATTGTCTTTTCTGAGTTTAAATCATTTTTTTATCTGCCTATTTAGGTTTAATTTGTAACACACCTAAACTAAATATTTTGGATAGCATCTGGGATTTATTTAAACCTGAAGAACTCATTCGGTTTGGAGGCTTAGCACTTCTGTTAATCATCATTTTTTTGGAGAACGGTGTTTTTTTTGGCTTTTTCTTGCCTGGCGATTCTCTCTTATTTACTGCTGGCTTGTTGGCCTATCCAGAAGTAGGAGTTTTGGATGTTAGCCTAGAGCACCTTATTTTATACATTGGTTTTGCAGCTATTGGAGGTTATTATGCTGGTTATTTCTTTGGGTATAAAACTGGGGAGGCCTTGTATAAACGAAAGGATACACTGTTCTTTAAGAAAGAATATATCACTACAGCGGAGGTTTTCTATAAAAAATATGGCGGTGTGGCCTTAGTACTTGGCCGCTTTTTACCCATAGTAAGAACCTTCGCACCTATATTGGCAGGTATTGTAAAAGTTAGGCCTATTGTATTCTTTATGTTTAATGTAGTTGGTGCATTTCTATGGCCACTTAGTATTGTAAGCGCTGGATATTATGTAGGAAAAATTTTCCCTAATGCTTTAGATTATCTCAACTATATCATCATTGGTTTTATTGTGGTTACAAGTATACCCGTGATTAATTCTATTAGAAACGATAGAAAATTAAAGAAGGCTCAATAAGCTTCTAAAGCTATTGTGCACTAACTTTTCTAGCATAGATGTTAAAATTATCTACTATGCCAAATTCGAAATCGCAAATAGCACTTAAAGAACTTCTGATACTGCTTTCTCCCGTTAATTTCTCTTCAATAATTAAAGTAATATTGTCGAAATGATTAAAGAAATTAGAAGCACCTTTTATCATGTCTACTTCCATTCCTTCTACGTCAATCTTAACCAAAATTCTTGATTCTTTAGGCAAATGAAAGCTTTCGTAAATATCATTTAAGGCGTTAATTTCAAACTTTTGGGTAAGTGCATTGGCTTGATCTACACGCTTACTAGCTCCAGGATTAATAGTGTTAATTTGAAAATTCTCTACCGAATGCTTACTGCCCAATCCATAGTTAAAGGCCTTTACTTTATCGTCCACTTGGTTTAACAAAATGTTTTTAGCTATCATGCAGTAACTATCATAAACTGGTTCAAAAGCAAAGCATTTGTAACCTTTCTTGCCAAGCCAAATACAGTATTCTCCTAAGCATGAACCAATATCAAAGAACACATCAAATTGTTGCTTTTCTATAAAATGTTTGATCTCAATTTCATAGGCATAGTTGATATATTGAAAATCGAGTGTGCCTTTCCGGGTATCAAAATTACCCATACTGGTTTTAATGCGTTTTTCTCCTGAGTAGGATTTGCGCGTAAACATGTAAAGAATAGCATTTATTGCAGAACTAAATTCTCCATACTTTAAGTATTCATAAAAGTAGAGCGAATAAACGTGAATTCTATTTAATAAGTGTTTCATATTTAAGGCCTATAGCACAAAAGTAAGCTAGTTTGTAAATTAAGTTTATTAATTCTATATAAATATAACTGCATACATGTTAATTTGTATTTTATTCTATGCAAGCTGGCAAATTAATACTCATTCCAACTCCCATTGGAAACCTAGAAGATATTACGCTTAGGGCAATACGTATGCTTAAAGAAGCAGATGCAGTATTGGCTGAAGATACCCGTGTTACAGGAAAACTATTGCACCATTTAGGTATTAGTAAGCCGTTATGGAGTTACCATGCCCATAACGAGCACAAGCAAATTGCGCATTTAATTTCTGAGTTGAACCAAGGGAAAATGCTGGCATTGGCCAGTGATGCAGGAACGCCTGCTATTAGCGACCCTGGTTTTTTATTGGTTAGAGAATGTCTTAAGGCAGGTATTAAGGTAGAATGTTTGCCTGGCCCAACGGCCTTTGTTCCTGCATTGGTAAAAAGTGGTTTACCTTCCGATTCCTTTTCTTTCTTAGGCTTTTTACCAGAGAAGAAAGGTAGGCAAACAGCCTTGCAAGCGCTTGCCTTAGAAAAACGTACCTTGGTGTTTTATGAAAGTCCACACCGCATCCTAAAAACTTTGCAACAACTTTCTGAAGTGCTTGGCTTAGAAAGACGATGTAGCGTTAGCAGAGAACTTACTAAGTTATATGAGGAAACTATTAATGGTAGCTTGCAAGAGTTGATTTTACATTTTGAAACCCACCCTATAAAAGGAGAATTTGTTCTTGTTGTTGAAGGTAAAGTATAAACACGCTAGCTATGGCTTGCTTAGTTTAAGTTCGGCTGTACTAATGAGCCTGGCTTGGCAAAACTTTTATGTGTTGCCTAGTATTTTTGTTGGACTAGTTCCCTTATTTATCTTAGAAAAAAAGATTAGGGCAGAACAAGCAAATTCTAAGTTATGGGTAACCCTGTATACATGGTTTGCTTTGTTATTATGGAATATTGGTAGCGTATGGTGGATTTGGAATGCAAGCCCTGGTGGTGCTATTGCGGCCTTTATAATTAATAGTCTACCAATGGTTTTACCTTTTTTATTTTATCATAATCGCAATAGAAAAAATGGAAGAGAGAATCTCCTTTTCTTTGCTTGTTTATGGATTTTAGCCGAGTACTTACAATTTCATTGGGACCTTGCCTTTCCTTGGCTTATATTAGGTAATGTGTTTAGTTATTTACCACAACTGGTGCAGTGGTATGAGATAACAGGTGTGTTAGGTGGAAGTATTTGGATATTGGCACTTAATATTAAATTCTTTCAATTATATGAAGCTTGGGAAGCTCGAACCTTAAATGACCAAAGAGGAAAGTGGATTAATGCTTTATTTTTTTATGTATTGATGCCTATTTTTGCTTCGTATTACGTTCAAAATTTAAATGTAGTACCAACACAAACACCCAGTGCAAAGTTTGTGGTTGTGCAACCAAATATAGACCCCTACAAAGACAAGTTTGAGGGCATGAGCGCAGACGAGCAATTGCGCCGCATGTTGCAGTTGGCAGAAACCGTTATAGATTCGCAGACCCAGTTTATTTTATTGCCAGAAACCGCCTTGCAAGGAGGCTTAGAGGAGAATACTTTATTACAAGAAGGATTGTTTCAACTATTACATTCTTTTTTAAAGGTGCATCCAGGAGTAACAGTAGTAGGAGGTATGGATTCTTATAGATTATATACCCAGAAAGAAAAACCTGCCATTACTTCTAGAAAAGTAAGAGATACCGAGCTTTGGTATAATTCTTATAATGCTGCTTTTTGCACCAATGGAGGAGATAGCATACAGGTGTATCATAAAAGTAAGTTAGTGCCAGGCGTAGAGAAGATGCCTTATCCTTATTTGTTTGGTTTTATAGAAAGATATGCCATTGATTTAGGGGGCACTTCGGGTAGTTTAAGTACAGATCCAGAGAGCAGAAATCTTGGTTTCTCTAAGCATGTTCAATTGGCTCCAATCATTTGTTACGAAAGTGTTTTTGGCGCTTATGTTTCAAGCTATGTTAACAAAGGTGCAGATGTACTTTGCATAATTACCAATGATGGCTGGTGGGGTAATACGCCAGGCTACAGGCAACATTTTGATTTTGGCAGGTTGCGTGCCATAGAGAATAGAAGGTATTTGGTGCGTTCTGCCAATACGGGTATCAGCGCAGTTATTGATGAAAAGGGGAATGTGCTGCAAGCAACAGAATATTGGAAAGAAGCTGCCTTTAAAGCAGATGTTCCACTTTTACGTGGCCAAACCTATTATGCAAAAAACGGAGATTGGGTAGTTGGTGTAATGCTTGTTTTGCTCATCGTCAGTAATATTGGTTCAAGCTTTGTATTGCGGAAGTTTTAAAACACTGCAAAACTGCACCTATATACTTTTCTAATCCCTTGTTCGTCTTGTGTTTTAAGTATTGCTTGGTAAAGGCCTGCAGTGGTAACTTCTCCTTTTTGGTTAATGCCATCCCAACGAAAACTTGGTATTTGGGGATTTAGTAAGGTGGGTTCAAACTCTTTTACCAATAGGCCTTCCCAATTATGAATACTTAATTTTGTCCAAAGATTTTCGCTTGGGTTTGCTAAAGTAAAGAAGATATAATCTTGGAAGCCATCTTGGTTTGGACTAACACTTTTTGGGTCGCTGTAAAAGGCGTCTTGGCTAGAGCTATTCATTTTGGATGCTTGGTTCAAACCTGGCGTAGCTTGACTTGAGGTACTTACCCAATTTTCTGGGTGAATACCTACCTCAAAAGAATTTAATCTGCTTAAACTATATCCTTCTGTTTGGTGTAATAAGGAGAAGTGCATTTTATCTTCAAAAGGCATTTCATCTATGGTTTGCAAATTACTATCGCATAAAATTAACAAACCCCCTTCATCTGGCATGGCTAACATGGGGTGCGTCAGTATAGCCTCTTTGACATGGGTTGGATAGGTTTGCATTAAGGCTTCGGGTTGTTCATGTAAGGCCAAAACTTGTTTGGGAGCAAGGCAATAATCTTCTCCCCATAGGCTAATGGTTTCTGTCCAATTGCCTTCTAAATTAGCCTTTCTACTTAACAGTAAATTGTCTAGGCTAATGGGTACTTCCCCTGGATTATAAAGTTCGACAAAATCAGTTTGATTAGGAAATGCATTGTACAATACTTCATTCATAACAATACTATTTGCCTTGGCTTTTTCACTTGGCATGATAGTAATTATTCTATTAGGCATTGTGTTTAAAGCGCAGTCTTTTATGTTCGAAATCTCTAAGGTGAAGACGGTATCTAATAAATTTTCTTCGGCAAAGTTTATTTTCAATCTGTTTAAAGTTTGATGGTAATTTACCTTGTATTTTTTTTGTTCACCATTCCTAAGAATTTGGTGATAGGTGCTATCAATAGCTTCATTAAAAGTAAGCACCAATTCTTGCTGTGTTTTGCTACACCAGAGTTGTAATAGTGGTGGAGCTACATCTATTTTTTCGTCTTGAACCGAGTTTGTTTTTCCCGGACTACCACCTAGTAGACTTAAGGAAGTTTGCCATGCCAGTTTTCCGCTACAAGGATATTTTTTGTTTACGAGTTCTATACTGGCTGCCTTAGGATTTTTTTGCAAATTTTGAGTAAGCCACGCCCCTTCATAATTTACTTGATGCAATAGCAAATTTTGCGCGTTTCTTAAGCTCAATTGGTCGCTGCTACTTAAGGATGGAAATCCCTTTACCCCTAGCACAGGTGCTAAGTTAGAGAATAAAGTTGCATCAGTTTCTGAACATAAAATTAGAAATGAATCGGGTAGCAAAAGATAACTGCTTAAGGTAGCTGTTGCACTTA
>JBIKKC010000268.1:0-3014 GCA_044360615.1 Bacteroidia bacterium
TCATAGCCTTACTTGTAGCCTCTTTTGGGCTCAACCCGTGTTCTATATGATGCATTACTGCTTCTACTACTACAATGGCATCATCTACCACTAAACCAATGGCAAGCACCATTCCTAAAAGAGACAATACATTTACAGAAAAACCTAGCAATGGGAATAAGATGAATGTTCCTATAAGTGAAACTGGAACCGTTAACAAAGGAATTAAAGTGGCACGCCAATCTTGCAAGAAAATAAAAACCACTATAATTACTAAAATTACCGCCTCAAATAAAGTATGTAAAATCTCTTCTATACCAGCACTAACAGATTCGGTAGTGTCCATGGCAACGGCATATTCTAACCCTGCAGGAAAATTTTCACTTATCTCTTTTACCTTTTCTTTAGTGGCCTCTGCCACCTCCAAGGCATTAGAACCAGGCACCTGAAAAACAGCTATAGTAGTAGAATTTTTCTGGTTGATCCTACTCTTTTGATCGTAGTTTTGAACTCCAAGTTCTATGCGCGTTAACTCTTTTAATCTTACTTGCGCGCCACTCGCACTAGATTTGATAATGATATTTCCAAATTCCTCTTCGGTAATTAAGCGATCTTGCAAACGTGCGGTATACGTAAATTGATTTCCATTGATAGCAGGATTACCTCCAAAATTACCACCTGGCACAATATCATTTTGGTCTTTTATAGCCGCAACTACATCATTAATGGTAAGCCCTAATTTGGCTAATATATCTGGCTTAACCCAAACCCGTATGGCATATTCTGAGCCACCAAAAACTATTACACGCCCAACTCCCTTTATACGCGACAAATCATTTACTAAATTGATATAGGCATAGTTGGTAAGAAACTCTCCGCTGTAATTTGAGTCGTTTGCCAAAACAGAAAACATAATCAATGGAAAAGCCAACGACTTCTGTGTAACAACTCCTAACTTGGTAACTTCTGGAGGTAAAGTTGCATTGGCTTGGCTAACCCTATTTTGCGTTAACATATTGGCCTTATCCAAATCAGTTCCAACATCAAAAGATACAGTAGATTGTGTTACCCCACTATTGTTGTTGATAGATTTCATATAAATCATATCCTCAACACCATTTACTTGCTGTTCTATAGGCGCCGCAACAGATTGCTCCATGCTAATGGCATCGGCACCTGTATAATTCGCAGTAACTTGTATAGAAGGTGGCACAATCTCTGGGTATTGTGCAATAGGAGTTTTCTGTAAGGTTAACAATCCTAAAATTACTATCAGGATAGAGATAACCATCGCAAAGATGGGTCGCTTAATAAACAATTCACTCATAAGATTAATTATTTATTTAGTGTTGAATCTTTAACAACCATGATGGGCTTAACAATAGTATTTGGCCTAATCATTTTGTTACCTAAGAGTACTACTTTATCGCCAGGTTTTAAACCTTCTGTAATTACCCATTGCTCTCCAATGCGTGGACCAGTTTTAACCATTTTAGTAATTACTTTATTGCTATCGCCCAATAAGGTTACCTGATACAAGTTTTGCAATTGTGTTACCGCACGTTGTGGCACCGTAATCACATTCTCCATTAACTCGGATGGAAACTTTACTTTAATGTATTGCCCCGGACGAATTTCTCTGTCTGGATTTTCTACCAATACTTCAATCATCAAAGAACCTGTAGTTGCATCTATTTCTCTGTTGGCCAAATTAAATGCCCCAGGATATTTATAGAGAGAACCATCACTTAAATAAATAGAAACATTCACATGATTTTTATTTGAAGCACTCGCCGATTTTAGTTTTTCTACATAATGCAAATAATCATTTTCACTAATTGGAAAACGTACCCTAATTTTACTTAAATCTGAAATCACATTTAGTGCTTGGGGATTCATAGAATTTACCAAATCGCCTGTTCTTAGGCTTGATATGCCAATTAAGCCAGGGATAGGAGCAGTTACCTTGCAAAATCCAAGTTGAATATTGGCATTATCTAAATTTGCATTTGCGGCCTTTACTCTACCTTGAGCTGCGCCTACAGCGGCATTGGCTGCATCTAAATCTCTTTTGCTAAGTGCGTTGGCTTCAACCAAAGGCTTTACTCTTGCCAAATCACTTTTTGCCCTGCTCAACTCGGTAGCAGCATCTGCCAATTTTCCTTCGGCTTCTGCCACCTTAGCTTTATAAGGTAAATCATCTATGGCATATAATAGCTGTCCGCTTTTTACATAAGTACCCTCCTCAAAGTACATACCAGTAATTAAGCCTTGAACCCTAGCTCTAATTTGCACATCAGACAAGCCATAAGCTTGCCCCACATAAGTTGCATAAATAGGCAAATTACCAACAGAAACATCCAAAACGCTAACTTCAGGAACGGGTGCTTGGGCCTTCTTATTGGGCGCACCGCAGGCAATGGTTAAACCTAAAAAAAGTCCCAGGAAAATTTTATGATTCATGCGAAAAAAGTTTAACAAGAATAAGAAAGTATTATGAAAAATCCTTATTGAAGCTAAGATATTCTTTTAATCCTTGCCATATAAAACCCGTCAAAGCCACTTTCACTTGGCAATACCACACGCTCTTCCTCTAGTTCGTAGTTTGCATTGGTGCTTAAAAAGGCCTGAACTTGCAATTGATTTTCTGATGGTAATATACTGCAAGTAGCATACACAAACTTTCCTCCTGGCTTTATTATTTTGCTATACTCCTGCAAAATATCTTGCTGCTCTTTTTTAATACGATCTATGAAACCTAAACTCAATTTCCATTTGGCATCGGGGTTACGCTTTAACACACCCAAGCCAGAGCATGGCACATCTAAAAGCAATCTGTCTGCCGTGCCATATAATTTCTTAATGGTTTTTGGGCCCTCAATTAATTTGGTTTCTAGGTTACTGATACCTGCCCTGCGCGCCCTTTTCTTTGTTTCATCCAACTTCCATTGCTCGGTATCTAAGCTGGTTAACCTGCCTTTACTTTGCATTAACGCGGCAATGTGCATACTCTTTCCTCCAGCACCAGCGCAAGC
>JBIKKC010000270.1:0-3001 GCA_044360615.1 Bacteroidia bacterium
TCAGGTATAATTAAGTCTTCTGTTTTGGCTACCCATTGGTTGGCGCCAGCCGGACTCTTAGTTAATTCCCACTCGTATTTAAATAGAATTTTAAAATAGTCATTACTCCACTTAACAGGCGTTGCGGTCCAGGTAACTTCTAAACCAGAAGAGATAGCATCTTTACCTTTACCAGATTGGTAATCGTTTTTCCAACCAAAACCTTGGGCTTCAATAGGAGAGGCTTCTGGGTCTGAACCAACATGCTTGGCGCTGCTAGCTCCATGTGTTTTACCAATGGTATGTCCACCTGCAATTAAAGCAACAGTTTCTTCATCGTTCATACCCATGCGACCAAATGTTTCGCGTATATCTTTAGCCGCCAATACTGGATCTGGGTTGCCATTAGGGCCTTCTGGATTTACATAGATTAACCCCATTTGTACTGCAGCCAAAGGATTTTCAAGCTTTCTGCCTTCGCTATATCTTTTATCGTCTAACATTTTGGTTTCTGGACCCCAGTAAATATGGGCTTCTGGTTCCCAAACATCTTCGCGCCCGCCAGCAAAACCAAAAGGTTTAAATCCTGTACTTTCTAACGCAACATTACCCGCCAATATCATTAAATCTGCCCAAGAAATTTTGTTGCCATACTTTTGTTTAACAGGCCAAAGCAGGCGCCTTGCCTTGTCTAAGTTAACATTATCTGGCCAACTGTTAAGCGGTGCAAATCTTTGCTGCCCAGCACGCGAACCTCCACGGCCATCGCCCGTGCGATAAGTACCTGCACTGTGCCAAGCCATGCGTATAAATAAACCAGAATAGTTGCCAAAATCTGCTGGCCACCATTCTTGAGATTGCGTAAGAATAGCGCGAATATCATTTTTAAGCGCAAGGTAATCTAAGCTTTTAAAGGCTTTGGTATAATCAAAACTTGCGCCCATAGGGTTAGAAAGTTCTGAGTTTTGGCGTAATAAACTTAAATCAAGTTGGTTTGGCCACCAATCTTTGTTGGCGTTTGCCTTTGCTTGAGCCACTGGTGCTGCAGGCGCAGCATCAAAACCCATAGGGCATTTACCTTTAGATTCTGCGCTGGTTTGTGCAAAAGAAGACCAAGCACTCAGTAATAAACTTGAAAGTAAGAGTATCTTTTTCATCGTAATTCTTTAATTTTTTCATTACAAATATATTTCTTTTGTAAAGAATAAAATATTAAAGGTGCTTCAGCAAACAATACAAGACAGGGTTGCACCTATACTTCCAAAAGTAAACTTAAAAGGGCAGGGGTTAAAACCTATTGTGTAGACTATTATCTCGTTATTCATTTAAAAGTCTTGAAAGTATTAATGAGAATATGTCTGCATTATTTGGAAATATTATCAATGGACTCCGACCTGTATCTTTTGAAATCTCTGCACCGTCTGAGTATGGCGTAAACGAAAGAACTTTTTCAAGTTTAATACTTGAATTTTTTGATTGGCCTATTAAAATTATTCTCTTGTTTGTTAAATACAGGGTTCCAAAACCAATTTTTTTCCATTCTTCACTTGTAATTCTTTGAGGTTTAATTGACCCAACCCTATATCTAACTCCTTTCATTATTTTAATGCTTGCAGTTGGCCCGCGGTAATTTACGCTTTGTGTAACAGTTCTCATTTCATACCATTCACAATCAGATTGAAAATAACATTTTTCGTTTTTTGCTAATGAAAGTCCCACATTAATTTCTGGAATTTCGCCATTTTCAATAACCCAATAAAGTTTATACCTGTCCAAAACAGATTTACTTTTAGCATCAATTTGAGGCGATGTATATAAATTTTTACTTAATAATTCAAATTGTTTTTCTTCTTCCGGTGATAGTCTTTCATCAGAAATCATATTAGAAAAAAAGTCTTTTACAAACTGTTCTCTTACTTGTGCAGAAATAGTATGAGCTACCTCGTCTGATAGTTTTAAATCGTTTTGAAGTTTTGTTAAAAAGTCTTTTTCTGAGGTATCAATTTTTCCATCAATAATAATTTCATTTATGTTTTTATGGTATACGGCTCCTACAATTTCGGTATGCAATTGGTTTATTTCACTGTCAGTAAGTGATAAAATATCTTTTAAATGCTTCAGCTCTTTTAATTCATTTTCCGAAAACACTTTGTCTGTCAAACAGTGTTTTAAATACTCAGCATATAAGCCATTTAAACCAGTGTTACTTTTCTTTAAAACCTTACCACCATACTTTATTGCAATTTCAGAAACATCTTGTAATGTTAGCTTCATTAATTGTGTTTTGGCTAAAAGGTTATTTACTTCCAATACAAAATTTTGAGGTGGATTTTTCTTCAAAAGTTTCTGAAAGAAAGTTGGTTTTGATAACTCCTTCAAATTGTAAATGTTATTCATATTGATTTCTTTTTCGAAGTGTTGTTTTAAATTAACGCATAGTTAGGTTTGTTTTGGTATATAGCAAAGTTAGCTTAAAAAAAATGCCAGAATTATCAAATTATTTGAGAATTCTGGCAAATTATAGAGGAAGTTGAATGGTTGTTTTTAGAGTTTCAATGCTATACCAGCACTAAAGTTTATGGTACCCATGCTTTGACTCCAAGTGCTTTTTTCTCTTGTGCCATCACTTGTTGTTGTCTCAACATTTCTGAATTCAGGATTTGAACCCAAATAGTCCAAGTTTGTCAATAAGTATAAATTTTTTCCTATGTCAAACTTAAAACCTGCTCCTACAAGGTAGGCAAAAGAGGTGGTACCTGCGTTACCTTGTTTAATCCAAGCTGTTCCGCCTGGTCCCGAAACTGTAACGGTTATTTCCGGAGAAGTCGCACTCAAAAAGCCAATCATTGCTCTTGTATCAAATGAGGATTTATCGGAGATTGGTAACGAGCCAAAACCTCCAAACATTAACCCACCTATGCCCCATCCATCACTTTCTACTGTCCAATTAACCCCAGCAACCTGATTTGCAAATTCATCGGCTAAGCTTTGCGCATCAGTTGAATTTGATTGTCCACGTAGT
>JBIKKC010000269.1:0-3001 GCA_044360615.1 Bacteroidia bacterium
TTGTCTAAGAACATATACTCGCTGCAAGGGTTAGAAGCATTTATACGGCCACCTTCTGGGCAAGTATGCCACTCGTTAATAGTTGAATCGTATTGCACACCTGGGTCTGCACAAGCCCATGCCGCATCGCCAATCATGTCCCACATTTCTTTGGCAGGAACAGATTTCATTACACGACCATCAGTACGTGCCGTTAAATCCCAATTGGTATCTTCTTCTAATGCTTTGAAAAAGGCATTGGGTATACGCACAGAGTTATTGCTGTTTTGACCCGACACGGTTGCATAAGCTTCGCCTTCGTAATCGCTAGGATATCCTGCGGCGATTAAAGCAGCCACTTTTTTCTCTTCAGCTTTTTTCCAATTTATAAATTCTATAATTTCTGGGTGATCCAAGTCTAAACACACCATTTTAGCTGCACGACGCGTAGTTCCGCCAGATTTAATTGCACCCGCCGCACGATCCCCTATTTTAAGGAAGCTCATCAAACCAGATGATGAACCACCACCAGATAATTTTTCGTTTGAACCGCGTATGCGCGAGAAATTAGTACCTACACCAGAGCCATATTTAAAGATACGCGCCTCACGCACCCATAAATCCATTATACCACCTTCATTTACCAAATCATCATCAACAGATAGAATAAAACATGCATGCGGTTGCGGACGCTCATAAGCCGAAGAAGATTTTTCTAAATTACCTGTTTTAGGATTTACGAAATAATGTCCTTGAGGTTTACCAGTAATACCATAAGAAGAATGCAAACCCGTATTAAACCATTGTGGAGAGTTAGGTGCTGCGTATTGGCCAACTATCATGTAGGCTAATTCATCATAAAACACTTGAGCATCTTCGGTACTATCAAAATAACCATAATCTTGGCCCCATTTCATCCAACAATGCGCCATACGATGAGCAACCTGTTTAATACTGGTTTCTCTTCCCGTTGATCCGTCGGATTGTGGAACTCCTGCCTTACGGAAATATTTTTGTGCTAACACATCGGTTGCCACTTGGCTCCAAAAATTTGGAACCTCTACGTTGTTCATTTCAAATACAACGCTTCCATTAGGGTTTTTAATAATAGATGTTCTGTAATCGTAGGTGAACATGTCGTAAACGTTCACTCCATCACGGGAGAAGTGGCGCTCAATCCGGAGGCCTTTCTGCTCATTGCTTTTTTTGGTGCGGCTCATTTTAATAGATCTGGTATAATGTTTTTACTATATATTGGATATTTTTAAAAGCCCTCTAAAATGTTAGGGGGTTTTTTATCCAAAACTCAACCTTTAGGAAGGTTTTATCAAACTGCAATTTCAACACCTACCTATGTTAATTTCTCTTAACATTAGGATAAAGTAGGTTGCAGGGTGTTTATAACATAAGTTATGCACAGCAGAGCCCTTGAATACCGCGGCTCCCCGTGAGGCAACAATTTCTTAATAATCAGAAGCTTGTCTTATTTAAGCTACAATTTCACTAATTTTGGTCAAACCCATTTTTCTTGACTTTGAAATACCAATTATTTTTCGTTATTGTGAACTTTTAAAAAAGCCAAGAACAAGAATTCAAAGGAAAAAGCTTTTATTTGCCTTCTGCTACCTATGGCAAATTTGGAAAAAACAAGCATATATCAACTGCTCAATCAACAACAACTTAAGGGCTCCAAGCAATTGGCAGTGCTCATAGACCCTGATAGTCTTACCTCTGAAGCCGACCTTAAAAAACTCATTCAACTTTGTAATGAGGCAGAAGTTGACCTTATTCTAGTGGGAGGAAGCTTAATTACCAATGGATTTTGGGATACTTGCATAGAAACTATCAAAGCCAACACCCAAATTCCAGTCATTCTTTTCCCAGGTAATATAATGCAAACGCATGCTAAAGCAGATGCCATTCTGTTCTTAAGTATGATTAGCGGTAGAAACCCAGATTTATTAATTGGTAAACATGTACTAGCTGCCCCATTGCTAAAAAAATCTGGTATAGAAGTAATTCCTACAGCTTATATGATTGTAGATGGTGGTAATCTAACCAGCGTAATGTACATGAGCAATACCACGCCTTTACCTTACGATAAAGATAATATTGCAGCTTGTACTGCCATGGCGGGTAATATGCTAGGACTTAAAATTACTTACATGGATGCAGGAAGTGGGGCTTTAAATCCAATTAGCAGCAGCATGATTGCCGAAGTGAAAAAACAAATTGAGGGTCCACTTTTTATAGGTGGTGGCATTAGAACCGCAGAACAAGCAATAGCCACATGCCAAGCAGGAGCCGATATAGTTGTAGTAGGTAATGCAATAGAAAAAGACCCGCAACTTATTTTCACCCTTGCTAAGGCCATTCATCAATTGAATGCAGGCCTTACTTCCTAAAACTATAATCGGTTCAAAACGTTGCTTTCTAAAGTAATATGAAAATTAAAAATATCATTTTTGATTTAGGTGGAGTTGTGTTAAACCTAGATCAAGGAAAAACCCTGAGAGCCTTTAAAAGATTAGGGCTCGACCTAGATGAGGTAAATCACGAGCATCCATTGTTTATAGATTTTGAAACCGGGAAAATAGATGAAGCCTATTTTTTACAATCCCTGTTTACATTATTAAAAGGCAATGCCAGCATAGAACAAATAAAAAATGCTTGGAATGCGATGTTACTAGAACTACCAAAACCAAGGGTAGATTATATTATTGCGCTTAAAAAAAACTACCGCTTGTTTATGCTTAGCAATACCAATAGCACGCACATAGAAGCAGTATATGCGGAGCATGGCCACGAAGTATTCAAACAAATGTTCGATCGTCAATTTCTTTCGTTTGAAATGGGTACCAGAAAACCAATGGTTAACATTTACCAACAGGCGCTAACAGAGGCAAGTCTTAAGGCTTCGGAAACTGTTTTTATAGACGATAGTAAACTAAATATAAAGGGCGCGCAACAAGCAGGATTGCACACCATTTGGGCGCAAGAACCTGTTGATGCTTGGTTAACC
>JBIKKC010000076.1:0-9567 GCA_044360615.1 Bacteroidia bacterium
GGATTTAACCAAATAGATATTAATGTAGCCAAGCAATTTACTTTAAATAACAAAAAAGATATCATTGGCTTTGATTGGAAAAACTACGATTTTGCCCTGGGAAGATTTGATGTGATTAGAAAATATACTTACATTATTAAAGACACTAAAGGAATTTACTATAAATTGCGCTTCATAGACTTTTATGATGAACAGGGCTTAAAAGGTGCTCCAAAATTTGAAATACAACGCTTATAATTACCTATGAAAAAACTGTTTTTGCTAAGCTTTACAGCTTTCTACTTTATATTTAACGCTGCGGCTCAAGACAATGCGGAACCCCATTTAAAAAACTTAAAACAAATTACTTTCGGGGGTGATAATGCCGAAGCATATTTTAGTCCGAATAGCAATAAAATTAGTTACCAAAGTAATAATAAACGTTGGGGCTTAAAATGTGATCAAATCTTTTGGATGGATTTAAACAAACCCATTAAAGATACCACAGGAAAATCACCCATGGTGAGCACTGGAAAAGGTAGAACTACTTGCAGTTACTACATGCCCAACAATAAGGATATTATTTATGCCTCTACTCATTTAAAACACGAAACCTGCCCCCCAGACCCTATGAGCACTGGCAGATATTTATGGGCTATTTATCCAGAGTTTGATATTTTTATTGCAGATGAAAAAGGGAATATAAAGCAACAATTAACCAATACACCTGGTTATGATGCGGAGGCAACAGTAAGCCCAGATGGCAAAAAAATTGTATTTACGAGCACACGCAATGGCGACCTCGATCTTTATACTTGCGATATAGATGGCGCTAATGTAAAGCAAATCACCTTTCAATCTGGTTATGATGGTGGTGCTTTCTTTTCTCCAGATAGTAAGAAATTAGTTTTTAGAGCAAGCAGACCAAGCACAGAAGCAGAATTACAAGATTATAAAGAACTACTATCAAAAGGTTTAGTAGCACCCACCAATATGGAATTGTATACCTGCAATATAGATGGCAGTGATATTAAACAAATCACTAAACTAGGTAAAGCTAATTGGGCACCATTCTACCATCCTTCTGGTAAGAAAATTATCTTTAGCAGTAATCACCATAGTCCTAAGGGTTATGATTTTCAATTGTACATGATTAATGAAGATGGCTCTGGTTTAGAAAGAATAACCAATAACAGTTTGTTTAATGCCTTCCCCATGTTTTCACCAGATGGTAAGAAACTAATTTTTAGCAGCAATAGAAATAATGGCGGTACCAGAGATACTAATTTATTTATTGCCGATTGGCAGGATTAAAAAAGGTATTGGCAATGTTTCCATTTAGCAAGCAAGATGTTTGGCTAGCTGCAAAACTACTGCAAGAAACACGCTTATTAGAAACAGAGGATGCCATTAAAAAGGTTAGAGAATCTGGCAATAACGAAAGTAAAAGCAGTATGGGCGATAAGTATGAAACTGGCAAAGCTATGAGTCAGAACGAAATATTTATGCTCTCCCAACAACAAGAAAACTTGCAACAAGAATATAGAAAGCTACTCCAAATTAAGCCAGATAAAACATCACAACTAGTTGAAATAGGCTCCTTGGTTCAAACCGAAAAAACCTATTGCTTAATTGCAGCTGCCATAGGAACTGTAATACTACACGGACATAAGATTGCGATTATTTCTGAAATATCGCCTTTGGCAAAATTGCTTATAGGAAAGACGGTAGATCAGCAGATAAAATTAGGGCAACAAGAAACTAAAATAGTGGCGTTTATTTAGCTATTAACGTTGGTCTTCAGAAACTCGCAATAAGCGCAAATGAATGGTACCAATTTTAGCTTGATTGATTGTTTCAATAGTTATTTCAAATTGATCGAGCAATAATTTTTCACCTTGAACCGGAATACTTTCATGGGCAGAAATAATATAACCACCTAAAGTATGGTACTCCCCTTCTGGGATATTTAAATCATACTCATTATTAAGATAATTAATTTCTTGGCGAGCAGAAAATCTAAACTCTGATTCAGAGATTTTTTGCTCTACTAACTCTTCTACATCATGCTCGTCCTCTATCTCACCAAACACCTCTTCCATAATATCTTCGATGGTAATAATACCAGCGGTGCCGCCCAACTCATCCACAACCAAGGCAATACTCTTACGCGTGCGAATAAACCTATTTAGTAAATCTATGATAGGCATGGTTTCTGTGGCAATCTCAATAGGAATAAGGATACTGCGCACATTAACGGGCTTCTTAAACATTTCCTTTTGGTGCACATAGCCTATAATTTGATCGGGATTATCTTTATAAATTAAAATCTTTGATAAGCCCGTATCCACAAACATTTTATGCAACTCTTTAATACCCGCATCAATATTCATGCTTATCAATTCTGTGCGCGGAGTTAGGCATTGCCTTACTTTAATATTACTAAAATCTAAAGCATTTCTAAAAATTTCGGTATCTACCTCAATGTCTTCTGGTAGATCTTTATGATTAATTTGATTTATGTATTGGTCTAAATCTACACGGCTAAAGGCAGGAGTATTTTCTGTAAATTGAGTACCACCAATCCTAGTTAATATTAGCTTAGACAACCAAGTAATAAAATGAACTACTGGCCAAAATAAATAATAGAAAACTAAAAAGGGTAAGGCCAGTACTTTTAAAATATTATCAGGGTTGATCCTAAACAAAACTTTAGGCAAGAACTCGGCAGTAACCAAAACTATTAGCGTAGAAATAAGCGATTGCAAAAAGAACAATAAGAAATGGTAATTGGCCAAAGCTGGAAAAAGCTGCAAGAATACATCATCGAGTACCTTAGCCATATAAATACCATAAATTACCAAGCCAATATTGTTACCAATTAGGGTTGTACTAATAAATTTAGAAGGATTAGCAATAAAAGGAGATAGTATTTTAGCATAGTAGCTCCCTTGCTTGTTCTTAAGTTCAATTAGCAATTTATTGGCAGAAATAAAGGCAATTTCGATGCCTGCAAAGAAGGCAGAAAACAGAATACTACCAATTATGACGAAAGAAGGATTGTCCATGTATGCGTGCAAAGGAAACGAAAATTGCTCAATTATCTAAATAATAGGTGCTTGCTTAACCCAAACTCCTTGATACTACTAGCGCTTTACCAAATCCGACTTCTTCCTTAACACGCGGCGAAAAGCATATTCTTGCACCGAGGCTACCAAATTGGTTCCCTCTATTTTAGCAAAAAACTTTTCAGGATCGATGGTTCTTTCTTGCAAATTTTCATCGTACCTGTCTTTGGTTCTATCACCTACTGGCTTTTCGTAAAAAACTACTTTATGAATTTTATTAGCATTGGTAGTAATTTCTATCATGCAGTAGGGTGTGCGTTGGTATAAAGAATCTCTTTCCTTTTTAGTAAACACAGCCTCCTCATAAAAGCCTTCTGCATAAAGTCCTTCAAATGAATTTAATAATACTTTAACTGCTTGCGTATCTAAATTAGTTTGCACCATAGAAGCCTCTATCATATATGATTCATTAGGCATTTGAGGGTAACTAACTTGTAATTTTTTAATATCATAGGCAGGCGTATTGAAAATTAACTTACTCTGCCACTTCACTTCGCTGGTATGAAAACGTGGTGTTAAAAAACCAATAAAGCCTGGTTGTTGAATAATATAAGGTTGATCCTCCCCTTCTAATATCATGAAGGTTCCTTCTTTATCTGGCGTTTCACTGCCGATGTAAATTGTTTTTACCAAATCTGCTCCAGCATATACTTCACACTTTATACCGCTGCTTCCTAAGATGGCCATTGCGGTATTGTGCATGCTTTCGGTTACGGGCATTTTTACTTGTAAATCATGCAGGGTTGTTAGCAAAAGATTGATTTTAGTATGGTCTGCAGCTACTTTACCATTAACCATCCAAACATTAGAAGGCTGTCGTTCTAGCAGCACTTTACCCCCATTTTTATTGGCCATAAAAATGCGTGTAACAGCACTGGTATCTTTTACAGCAAAAGCCTCTGCCGTATGCGCAGAACTTCTCCATGGCTTGCTTTTAAACCAATACACAGCTATACCCAAAACCACCACAAGAAGTAATAATAACAGCGTCCCTTTCTTCATTAAATGTATCTCCTTTTACGAATCCAAGCATTTACCAAGCCAAAAATAAGAATGAGCACAATAGGCCCACCTATGTTAATGGCTGTCCACATATTTCTTTGTTTCTTTACTTTACCCTTATCCAATAACCTCAACTTAATTTCTTTACTTCTAACTTCTATTATTCCGCTGTTATCGCACAAATAATCTATACAGTTCAAAATCAATTTAGCATTTCCAAATTTTTCATTGGTGAACCTATCAAAGCCTAGTGGAAAGACTTCCCCGCTAGATTTCTTAAATTGATTGCGAATCACATCACCATCCGAAATAACAATCATGCTATTGGTGTCTATATGGTCTTTAAATGGAAGTTCGGGCGTTTTGCTCGCATCGTATCTTGAAGCAAAATTACTGGTAAACTTACCTTCTAATAAAACCCCCATAATAAAATTGCCTTTACTGTTGCGCTGGAACATTTCTGGTTGTAAATCCAATCGCGATACGTTTAAATCAACCCGTGCAGGGGCACTTAATAACCTTGAATAAGGAGAACTGCGATACAAAACAGTTTTCTTAATTTGCGCATTAGCTAAGGTATCTAAAGAAGAAGCAAACTGAAACCAAATAGGTTCAACCCCTCTTACAATAGGATGGTTACCATACCCAGGCACCACAGGATAATAAGGCCAAGGTAAGAGTTTTTGTTGCGGCACACCATCGCGCATTCCCGATAAAACAGGAATGGCATGCGATTGCAAATCTTGCACCATATTGGTATTTACCCTTACTCCGTACCTAAACAACATGTCTTCTAAATCTGTAGGATAAGTTGCGGTAACAAATAAATTTTCCTTGCGCAAGCTATCCATATCGGCAAGTTGTGTCTCCAATAACCACAATACTTTTCCGCCATGCATGATGTATTGGTCTATCTTAAATTTATCAAACTCAGAAAAGCGAGAGGTAGGTTTAGCAATAATAATTCCAGCAAAATCAAATAAGCGCTGCGGCACTTGTAAGCTAAGAGGCAAACGCTCCACTTCATAATACTGACTCAACATTTGTTGGGCATCGGCCACATCCCATCTACCTAATTCGCCATGGTCTTCTATTATGGCTATTTTCTTCTTAACGCGTTGCAAGGCTTGGCGCAAAGTATTTGCTATCTCATACTCCAACAATTCAATTGAGGCATTGATTACCTCTTCAGGGTTTTGTCCAAATTGGCTTCTTAATAAATTTACAGGAAACTCTTTTCCCTTATAAGAAAGAATAGCGCCTGGTATTAATATTTTTTGCGCAAACTCATCTTCCTTCTTTATTTGAACATTGGTGGGTTGTAATCCTTTGTTTCCCAGATCCTGGATAATCTCACTTGTTTTTTTTGCGTCGGCTCCATCAAAAGGATCGATAAATTCATACTGAATATTACCATTGCTATACATGGCAAATTCATCCAACATCTCTCGGCTTGCCTGACTCAAACGTTTAAACCCAGCAGGGAACTCTCCTTCTAAATACACTTTTACATAAGCCACATCATTTACTTGCGAGGCTAAAAATTTACTTGCATTAGAAAGTGAATAGCGTTTTTCTTTGGTAAGGTCTAACCTAAAAAACCAATTACTAAACAACATATTTACCAAAACTACGATGGTAATTACTGCCAAAAGTTTAATAAGACTTTGGCTGCGCTCCGACTTCCTTTTTTGAACTTGTTTTTCCATCTTCTCAACTACCATTTTCTACTTTCAAAAACTGTCTTACTTGCCCAAATAAAAATTATATCAAATCCTAAGAAGTACAATAGATCTCTTGAATCTACCACACCTCTTGAAATGCTTTGGTAGTGGGCATTAATGCCAAGGCTTGCCACCAAAGCATCTAGGGAACCAAGCAATTTAAAATCGGCAATTAAATCGAATAAATTATAGAACAAAAAACAAAGGAACAAAGACAAAATAAAAGATACAATTTGATTGTCGCTAAGGCTAGAGCTTAACATCCCAATTGCCACAAAACAACTGGCCAAGAAAAACAATCCAAGGTATGAACCTAAGATAGCACCAGAATCTAAATTACCTTCTGGAGCACCAAGCTTAAAAATTGTAACGTAATAGATAAAAGTAGGAATCAGGGTAAATAATACAATGGTAATTCCTGCAAAATACTTTCCTAAAATAATTTGCAAATCGGTTATGGGGCGGGTAGTAATTATTTCTATGGTACCATTCTTTTTCTCCTCGCTTAAACTACGCATGGTAATTGCCGAAATTAAAAACATAAACAACCAAGGGGCCATGCTAAACAAGGTATCAAGGTTGGCGTATCCATAATCAAATATGTTATAATCTGGTAAAACCCAAGTAAACAAACCAGTGGCCAATAAAAAAACCAACATCACCACATAGGCAATTAAAGAACTTAAAAAACTACGTATCTCTTTTAAATATATTGCTAACATCTTATTTGGTTAATGTTTGGAAAACATCTTCTAAAGATTGTTCCTCTAATTGTAAACTTAAAATAATCCATTGCTGTTCTTGGGCCAACATAGCTAAACTTTCTCTAATATCTTCGGTTGAAGTTATTTGCCAAATTGCACCTTGTAGTGTAATGGCATTCACGCCTTTTAGTTGCTCAAGTTTTGCCTTATCAACCAAACCTTTAATTTCTGCCTTTACCACATAATGTTTACGCATCATCTGTTGCAGCCCAGCAATATCATTATCTGCAACCAATTTGCCTTTGTTAATAATAATTACTCTGCTGCATAAGGCTTCCACTTCTTGCATAATGTGCGTAGAGAAAATCACTGTTTTATCTTTGGCAATTTCCTTTATTAGATTTCTTATTTCAATTACTTGGTTTGGATCGAGGCCAGAGGTAGGCTCATCTAAAATTACCACTTTAGGATTATGCAATAAGGCAGCAGCTAAACCCACTCGTTGTTTATATCCTTTAGACAATTGCCCAATTTTTTTCTTTCTTTCTGGACTAATCCCTGTTTTAGCAATCATACTTTCTACTGCATCTTCAGCAGATTTGCCTTTCATACCCATCATACCAGCTGTAAACAAGAGGTACTCTTTAATATACATATCGGTATAGAGGGGATTAAGTTCTGGCAAATACCCAATACATTTTCTTGCGGCTAGGCTTTGCGTTTCTAAGTTAAAACCGCACACCTCTGCACTACCAGAAGTTTGGGGAATATACCCTGTTAAAATTTTCATGGTAGTAGACTTTCCGGCACCATTTGGCCCCAAAAAACCTAATATTTCTCCGGGTTGAACCGAAAAACTTAAAGCATCTAATGCTTTCTGCGAACCATATACTTTTGTTAAACTACTAACTGTAATCGACATGCTAATTGTATTTTCCTTTTTACTAAGGTAACCAAAGGTAAGTCAGCGAAAATAAGGAAATGGTTGAAGAAAACAGCAACAGCGTGTTTTGGTTCAAACAGCAAAAAAAAAGGAGCCGAAGCTCCTTTTATTGAATTAAGTAATTTGAAATTATAATACATTGATTTCTTTTAGCACTACATTCATTGCTCTAACTGCATCAGCACTTTTAGCGAAAGCTGCTTTTTCTTCCTCATTTAAGTTATAATCTACAATTGCTTCCCAACCATTTTTACCAACAACCACAGGCACGCCCAAGCAAATATCACTTTGTCCATATTCACCCTCTAGGTAAACGCAATTAGGTAAGATTCGCTTTTGATCGCGAACAATGCTTTCTACCAACATCGCAGAAGCTGCGCCTGGCGCATACCAAGCAGAAGTTCCTAATAATTTAGTTAAAGTAGCACCACCTACCATAGTAGCATCGCTAATTTCTTTTAATTTATCTGCACTCAAAGTTTGGCTGCAAGGCACACCATTTAAAGTAGCCAAACGCGTTAAAGGAATCATGGTAGTATCTCCATGTCCGCCAATAACAGTTCCATGCACATCTGTAGTTGGAGCATTCAATTCCAATCCTAAATAGCCTTTAAAGCGAGCACTATCTAAAATACCGCCCATTCCAATTACTCTGTTTTTTGGCAAACCAGTTGCTTTAAGCGCAAGGTATGTCATGGTATCCATTGGATTAGAAACCACCACAATAATGGCATTTGGTGAGTGTTTTAACACATTTTCTGCAACACTCTTAACGATATTTGCATTGGTACCAATCAGTTCTTCGCGTGTCATACCTGGCTTGCGAGGAATACCCGAAGTTATAACTACCACATCTGAGTTAGCTGTTTTGCTATAATCATTGGTAGTTCCGCTAATGCGGGTTCTAATACCTCTTAAAGAGGTGGTTTGGTAAATATCAAGTGCTTTGCCTTCTGCAAAACCTTCTTTTACGTCCAATAAAACTACTTCATCTGCCAATTCTCTGCTGGCAATAACATCGGCTGTGGTTGCACCTACGGCACCTGCTCCAATAACGGAAACTTTTGTCATGATATATAAATTAAATAATTAGCTCTTTATGTGCCGCGAAATTAGCAAAGTTTAGCAAAGGAAAAACAGATGTTTACGCTTTTTCTGGAAAAACAATGGTGAAGCAAGTACCCTCATTTTCTTTGCTATGAACCAACAACTTAGCCCCATTTCTATCCATATAATCTTTGGTTAAGAGGAGTCCAAGTCCAGCACCACGCTCCCCACTAGTGCCATAAACACCTTGTTGCTTCTGATAAGAAAATAAGTTTTCTAAAATATTCACACTCATTCCCTTACCGTTATCTGTAATACTTAATTCAACTTCCTCATCTCTTCTATGTGCAGCAATAACTATTTTCCCTTTTGGGTAAGTAAACTTAATCGCATTATAAAAAATATTTCTAAGTGCGATATCTAAATGATTTGGGTCGACCCAAACCCTTAACTCTTCTAGGTTATGGTAAGTAACCTCTAAAGATTTATCTGTTATAAACTGAGAAAACAACTCGGCACTTTGTTGCACCAACTTACCTATATCAACCCATTCCTTGTTCATTGGAGCATCGCCACTCATTTGCCCTCTTCCCCAATTTAAAGTATTATCTAATAAGATATTTAGTGATTTTAATTGCTTTCTTAAGGTTCCACTGGCCTTTGCAAAATCGTCTTCATTCATTAATTTTTCATCCATAAATTCAACTAATTGAGTTAAGGAAGAAATGGGGTTCTTTAAATCGTGAGATAAAATTGAGAAGGTTTTATCCTTAAAATTATTTAATTGGGTAAGATTCGTTGCTTGGGTTTCAATTTCCATTTTTTGCAGCAAAATTAAGTCTTTAGACGCCTTCTCTTTAACCCTATACTTATTAATTATAAAAATAGAGGCAGATAAAATAATAATAACAAAAAGTAGCCCTATGGAAAGAAAATACTGAAATTTAGTTTTCTCTGCTTGAATTGACTTATCCTTCTCGAGCAAGGAGATTTCATTTTGCTTCTTTGCCAATACATAATTGAATTCTATTTGTTGTACT
>JBIKKC010000271.1:0-2984 GCA_044360615.1 Bacteroidia bacterium
ATGTATAGCATCTGAATTAGTTATTTCTGCCGCAGCAATAATATTGGGAATGCTAAGATAGGAAAGTTGTGAAGGGGGAGGACCAATACAAACAGCTTCATCTGCAAAGCGCACATGCAAACTATCTCTATCTGCGGTAGAGTATACGGCAACTGTTTTTATGCCCATTTCTCTTGCCGTTCTGATTATCCTGAGCGCTATTTCGCCTCGATTGGCGATCAAAATTTTCTTAAACATAACAGTATTTGTTATTAGGTTCTGCTACTTATAGGCAAAAGCCCAAATAGCTTATTTAGGTTCAACCAAAAACAATGGCTGATCATATTCTACTGGCGAAGAATTATCTACCAATATCTTCACGATTCTTCCCGAAACTTCAGATTCAATCTCGTTGAAAAGTTTCATTGCTTCAACTATACACAGCACCTGTCCAGGTTTTATCTCGTCACCAACCTGCACAAAAGCAGGTTTATCTGGAGCAGAAGACTTGTAATAAGTGCCAATCATAGGAGATTTTATAGTTAAAAAATTCCCTGCAGTCGTTTCAGTTTTTACAGCATGAGATTCTATTCTTTCTGTTACCACTGGGCTTGGCGCCGGAGCTATAACAGGGGTTGGTGCCGATGCTGGAGCTTGTTGAACGGTTACAATTTTATCTTCTACTTTTTTGATTGAGATTTTAAAATCACCGCGCTCAACACCTACTTCTGATACACCAGATTCAGCAACTAGCTTAATGAGTTCTTTTATTTCTTTTAGTTCCATAATAGTCAAATTTTGAAAATCAAATATATTTAAAAATGTGAAATGAAAAAGCTTTAATGGTACGAATTATTTTCCACCGTCGTAAGCCCATTTGATATACATAGCCCCCCAAGTAAATCCACCTCCAAAAGCAGCCAGTACAAGATTATCTCCTTTTTTAAGCCTGCTTTCCCATTCCCACAAGCAAAGAGGTAAGGTTCCATTGGTAGTATTGCCATAATGGTCAATATTAATCATCACCTTATCTCGGGTTACGCCCATGCGCTCTGCGGTGGCATCAATAATGCGAAGGTTTGCTTGATGCGGCACCAGCCAAGCAATATCTTCTGCAGTAAGGTGGTTGCGCTCCATTATTTGAGCCGAAACATCTGCCATGCCTGTAACGGCAAATTTGTAAACCGTTTTACCATCTTGAAACACAAAATGTTCCTTGGCATCAATGGTTTCATGCGTAGGTGGTTTTAGTGACCCACCTGCTTTTTGGTGAAGAAAGTGTCTTCCAGAACCATCTATTTTGAGAACAGAATCTATAATTCCATAACCTTCCTCATTTGGTTCAAGCAAAGCAGCTCCGCAGCCATCTCCAAAGATAATGCAGGTATTTCTATCAGAATAATCTATGATAGACGACATTTTATCTCCGCCCACCACCAATACTTTTTTATACTTACCAGATTCTATAAAACGAGCCCCTGTTTCTAATGAAAATAAAAATCCAGAGCAAGCAGCCATCAAATCATATCCAAATGCGTTTTTTGCTCCTATCTTATCGGCTAAAATACAAGCTGAACTCGGGAAAATGAGGTCGGGCGTTACCGTTGCAAAAATAATTAGATCTATTTCATCGGCACCAATACCCCTTTTCTTTAACAAGCCATTTACTGCCTCAACAGCCATATCTGAGGTGGCTAGTCCGGCCTCCTTTAGGATATGCCTTTCCTTAATGCCTGTTCTAGTGGTAATCCACTCATCGGAAGTGTCCACTAGCATTTCTAAATCTTTATTAGTTAATAAACCAGGTGGTACATAACCATTGATTGCAGTAATGGCGGCAGTAATTTTTGTCATTATTGTGATGGGGGAACAATATTTTGAAATGCATCGTGTATGATAGATACTAATTTAGATTCTACCACATCATGCGCACTTAAAATCATATTTTTAAAAGCCTTTTTGTTAGAAATACCATGTCCGATGATAACTGGTGCATTTACTCCTAGAATTGGTGTGCCGCCAAAGTTTTCGTAGTTAAAGCGTTCTAAATAATCATCTTTGATGCCTCTTTTTTGAAGTACAAAGTACATAGATTCTAAAGCTTTCAGAACAACATTTCCTGTAAATCCTTCGCAAACAATTACATCCACATTATCCGAAATAATATCTCTACCTTCAACATTGCCAATAAAATGAAATTGGGTGGTATCTTCCATAATGTTATGGGCCGAAACCGTAACTAGATTTCCTTTTTCTTTTTCTTCGCCTATGCTTAACAAACCCACTTTTGGGCTATCTACTTTATACACATGTTTGAGAAGTAATGAGCCTAAGATTCCAAATTGATATAATACATCGGGTTTGCAATCTGCGTTGGCACCTACATCTAGGATAATACCCACACCACCTTTGGCTTTGGGAACCATTGCAGTTACGCAAGGTCTTATTACTCCTTCAATAGGTTTAACCGAAAACATGGCACCCACTAACATGGCTCCAGTGTTTCCAGCACTTACAAATGCATCTAATTTTTTATGCGCCAATAAGCCAAAACCAACCGAGATGCTAGAATCCCTTTTTTGAGATATAGCTTTGGTCGGGTGTTCGCTCATTCCAATTACTTCTGTTGTATGAACGTAATCAAAATCAGCTTCATTAGCGCCCTCATTTTTTACGTGATGTAAAGCCTCTTCCTTATCACCAATTAAAACAATGCGCGCTTTGCCTGCCAACTCTTTATTGGCTATAATAGCGCCCGCAATAGCTTCTTTGGGGGCGTAATCGCCTCCCATAATATCAAAACCTATTTTCATAAGCAGGGTTAAGTAAAAGCTTTGCAGCTATAATTAAATGTCTTTCTGCATGTCTGGGAAAGCTAACTTTCCTTTGTAGTACCCGTTTGGGGTAACACGGTGACGCAAATGTGTTTCGCCAGAAGTTACATCGGTAGTAACTGTTGGGTTTGCACCTTTGTAATGTGTTCTGCGCTTGTCTCTTCTAGAGTT
>JBIKKC010000272.1:0-2979 GCA_044360615.1 Bacteroidia bacterium
TTTTGATAATAGAGACAATATTTATTATCCATCTAAAGGTGCCTATTTAGAAATTAGCAATCATTTTTATTCTAAATCTATAGTTGGAAACCATTCCTTTAATTCTGTGATAATTGACCTTCGAAAGTATTTTCCCTTATGGGGCTCTCAAATATTTGCTTTGCAAGGCGTAGCTTCTTTAAATGAAGGTGATGTTCCTTTTAGGCAAATGGGTACCCTAGGAAGCGAAAATTATATGCGCGGTTATTATAACGGTCGCTTTAGAGATAACCACATGGTGGCAATGCAAGGAGAGTTTAGATTTAAAATTTGGGGCCCATTGGGCGCAACACTTTTTGGTGGTGCAGGTAATGTAGGCCATGACTTTAATGATTTAAATTATAACATAAAACCTAATTACGGTTTTGGTTTGCGTGGCCTTGTGTTACGCAAAGAAAAAATTAATGCCAGAATGGATATCGGCTTTGGTGAAAAGGGTATTAATGGTTTCTACTTCACCCTTTTTGAAGCGTTTTAATTTCATCGTTTTTGGAATAGGGACAATGTCTGCACCCATTGCCGCAACAGTAACCACGCTCTAAATGATAGGTTTCTGTCAATACCATAAAACCTCCCTCAAAATAGTAATGTAAGCCTTCTTGTAAGTCGTTACGTTTGGTTAACTTTGGCTTTATATTTTCTTCGTTATTGCTCATTTATTAATAAAGAAAAATGTATTGATCCCAGCCTTAAAACTGTTGATTAATTTGCCTGTACTATCATATTGCAATACTTCACTTTTTTGCACATAATCTTTTGCATCAGATACCAATAACCTATTGTTATAAGTATCTATGCCTATGCCATAAAAGTTACGCGAACCTTTTTCAACAAATGCATGGGTAGGTATACTTGTTTCGGCAATGCTCATGCTCCAAACATGATTGTTTAACCAATACAAACGGTCTTGTGCTTTGTTAATAATTAACTTTATTGGCAACTCGCCTGAGCCCATATCGTAAGTGGCTATTACCTTGTTATCATTGGGGTTTATTTTGTGTAATTGCGGCTTAATATTAGCCCCATTTTGCGTGTTTCCTGTGGTTAAAACCCATAAGTAATTGTTCTTGTCTTTTACCATACTAATGGCGCCATAGCCTATAGCAATACTATCTGTAATGCTGTTAAGTTGGGTATCTATCACATACACCCAAGCTTGATATTTATTACATACATACACTTTACTTTGATGTAGTAAAAGCTCTTCTGTCCAACCACTGCAGGCAATCTGGCCGCTTACTTTGTTAGTATTTAAATCTACAATGGCAATTTGTTGTCCGTATAAATCGCTTACATATGCTTTACTATCCGAAATGGGTAAGAAATATCTTGGCGATTTTAACCCCGTAATACTTCCTATAGCGGCAAAGGTGGAACGGTTAATGATTTCTATTTTTCCCGAATTGTTTACTACCAAATAAACTTTGTCTTGATGCACATAAATGGATTGTAATACATCGCCTAAGTTTTTTTGGTTCACCGTTGCATAAATATTCTCATACACCTTTCCTGTTTTGCTATCTAAAAAACTTAAACTTGCATTACCCCATTGGTAATTTCCCTCGCTGCCAATAAATACGCCTGTTGCAAGGGTGTCGCTTGGCAAATCTGTTTTTGGTATAGGGGGAGTTTTTTCGCAGGCACTTATTACAAGCACTAGCACCACAATTAAATTGTAGTGCCAGTGTTTGAAGCTATTTTTAATGAAAAATAACATTATTGTTTCACAATTTTTTGTGTGCTTATTCCCTTGCTTGTTTTGGCGCTCAAAATGTAAATGCCACTTTCAAGCATACTTAAATCTATTTCTTTTTCTATATTTTCAAAAACAGTTTTGCCTGTTAAATCCGTAATAGTAAGTGCTAGCAATTCTCCTTCTATTTCAATACGCATACGGTCTTGCACAGGATTTGGATATACTGCCATCTTAATTAAATTAGCTCTTTCATGCAAGCCAATTGGGATTTCATTAAAATTATCCATGCAAAAATAAACAGGGGTGTTTATACCAAAGGCTCCAGTATCCGATGAAGCAAAGTTAAATCCAAAACTATCTACCGCACCAAACACACTTAAGTCTACCCATTTCCATGTATTCAATATATAATCATTGGCATTGTTTGCATCTCTAAAATCGGCCAAGTAAACCGTTATACTAGTGTCGCCGGCATTGCCTTGGTTTTTCCATGAGCTAATGGTAACGCTTAAAAAGTCTGGGTCGTTGCCACTTGCTCCGCCAAATTTTTTAGAGAACTGACTCCCATTTTTCATATCTAAATAGGCGTAAGTAGAATTGGTGATATAGAACCCCGAAATAGTTCTTGCATTGTCTGTAATTCTAATTTTAGCATCTCCATAGGCTACGGCATAATTGTTAGAATTTTTGCCGCCTCCAGTAATAGCTGCATATTGGTTCATAAAGCCAGCAGTGGTAGAATCTTTGATATTAGATACGGCAAAACCTCCCCAGCTTTCAAAGCCAAAGGCGGTATCGTATTCATTTACAAAAAAAGCTCCTCCGCTGTTAAAGCCGCCCTTCCAATCGCTGCCATTGTAGTATCCATTTGTAGGAAGCTCAATGTTTTCGAAGGTAGAAATTTGTGCAATAGTTGCTTGTGTTAATAAGGTAGCCACAATGGCCAATCCTAATTGTAGTTGTTTTTTCATATCGTATAAATTAAAGTTAGTTGAAAATTTCTTAAAGGCATTGCTCTATTGGCCATTACTTGGTAGGTTTCATTCCACAGGTTTTGTATGCTGGCATAAATAGAAAAATGGTGTTTGTTTTTAACCAATAGCTGACTCACATAAAGCGAACTTAAACTGTAGGGATTAAGCCAAGTACTATTGTCTGAGGCCGTGTACCTAATTCCCGTATAGGTCCAAGTGTATTGTATGGCAGTTTTGCCAATTTTGTATTGAAGATTTAATTGGTGCTTT
>JBIKKC010000077.1:0-9494 GCA_044360615.1 Bacteroidia bacterium
TTATTCTCAGTGCTAGGTTCAAGCATAAAATATTGCATAGAAGGGTTCCACCCCATTTCTAGTTTTATTTCTATTTTCTCGAAAGGAATAGATTGAAGGATTGTCATGCTGCCCTTACCCACTTCTGGGTTATTGCTATTCCAGGTTAATTTAGCACCAGAACCAGCTGTAATTTCATTGTATTGATAGGCTGCAGTAGTGTCTTTTTTATACCAAGGACTCCACAAAGGCCATTGGTGAAAATCATTGATATGTTTAAATATATTTTTGGGTTTGGCACTGATTTCAATACTTCTTGCTACAGTAGTTTTAGCTGGAAGCACTAAGGAAGCGGCAATTACTAGGAGAAGTATAACACCTAATACTATTCCGAATATTTTTAGAAATTTCATAGTTATTGTTTGGGCAAATGTAAGGGCATTAAAACGATAAGCCAAGTTTGGCAGCACACCAATTATTTTTACTTGCTTTTTCTAAAACTATTAGCTGTGCTTGCGATATAAATGGATGTAGGTAAACTAGGTCGGCCTCATAAAATCCGCTAATGAATAATACACCACCCTTGTTTAATTTTTCAGCAAGTAATTTCATGCTAGCTGCAAGCACATTTCTATTGATATTAGCTAGGATGATATCAAATTTACCTTCTCCAATTTTTGCTAAATCGCCATGTATAAATTGTACATTGTTAACGTCATTTAAGGCAGTATTTTCAAGAATATTTTCTGCAGCCCAATCGTCAATATCATTAGCAAGAATGCTGCTAGCGCCTAGTTTACTTGCTAGTATTGCCAATATACCAGTTCCGCTACCAAAATCAAAAACTTGTTTATTTTGCATAGCAGTGCCAAGCATAAGCAATAAAATTTGTTCCGTAGTTTCGTGGTGGCCAGTACCAAAAGAAGTTTTGGGCTGAATAATTAACTCCATTTCAAAAGAGGGGTCTGCGCTGTGAAAGGGTGCTCTAATGCGTAACTTATTTCCTATACAAACCGGCTCAAAACTGCTTTCCCAAGTGGCATTCCAATTTTGTTGTTCAACCAAATTTAATTCATATTGTGGTTTTGTAATTTGGTATTGGGCTAATAATTTGTTAAGTGCGGTTTGATCCAACTCATTTTCTAGAATAGACGCTTCAAAACCCTCGTCAGTTTCCAGGAAGGTGTCGAAATTTAATTCCGCTAATTCGGCCATAAAGAGTTCTTTTTGCGACTCATTAATTTGAACGGTTAAGGTATAATACTTTTGCATTGGTGTAAAATTACTACATTAGTACTTTATTTAAAATTATTGAGGTCACTATTTCTATTTATAATTCTTTGTTTTGGCGCTCTTAAACTTGGGGCACAAACCTTAGTGTTCGATCATATCACAGAAGCAGATGGATTGCCCCAATCTGAGATAATTAGTATTGCCAGAGACCAAAGAGGATTTTTTTGGGCAGCAACACAAGCAGGCATTTCTAGGTATAATGGTTATGCTTTCGAAAGTTTTGGCGCTCAAGAATCTGAAGATGCAAGTTCCTCAATAATAGAAATAGAAGCCAAGGGTAATTATGTGTATGGTTTATTTGCCCACAAGTTTATTAGAATTAATACCCAAACTTTGAGTATTGAGCAATTTAGCTTTCCAACTAAACAAACTATTGTTAACCCCAAACAGATTTCAAGTACTTCTACCCAGTTACTTATTGGCGCAGAAAATGGGTTCTGGGTGCTTAATGAAAGCAATGGGAAAGTTATAAAACATTTTAAATTAGATGAAGTGAAGGATATCCTTCAATTGGCTCAAGGCAAATGGTTAGTAGGAACAGTAAGTGGTATATATATTTATTATCCTTTCTCTTCAACCTTAATTAAACTAAACCTAGCGCATAGTTCTTTCATTAATAAGTTGTGTTTAACCAGCCAGAATGCCTTTGCTTGGGTAGAGGGTGGTGGTAAATTATATGAGACTACTCTAAATGGTTTGAACCCAAAAGAAATTAAAGAAATTGATTTATTAGGTAGCTTTTCAATTAGCAGTTTATGTTTTTATAGAAATCGATTTTATGTGGGAACGGGTAAGGGTTTAATAGAAGTTGATAAGCATAATAAGATAAGATGGTATACACGAAATGGCATAAACAATACTTCTATAAGTAATAACTCTGTAAGTTGTCTTTACACTGATTGGCAAGATAGGTTATGGGTTGGAACTACATTTGGTGGACTTAACTATTACAATCCCTATAAGCATAAATTTAGAATAGTTTCAATGTCTGAGGTGCCTATTTTAAAAGAGATAGGAGAGGTTAATTCTTTTGCTGAGGCTAATAATGGCGATGTACTTTATTCAACTTTTACAGGGAATTTGGGTTGGTTTGATCCTAAAAATGCAACGATATACCAATCTTCTCTTTTAGAAATGCCATTTTTTTGTTTGCTACCAATTGAAGGCGAAAAAAGAAAGTTTTTGGGTGGGGCTTCTCAGGGTTTATTTTTGATAGAACAAGGTAGGTCCAAACCTGTTCAATTAAAAACTATAAGCACTATTAAAAGCTTTGAAGGCGATGTTAAATCAATAAAGTATTGGAAGGGCGATTTGTATTGGATTGCAGGTTCTAGTGGCTTATTTTTATATGATTTAGCAAAACAGAAAACGCTTGAATATTATAATATTGGAAATTCGGAATTAGGTTCAGATAATATTAGAAACATTAATCTTTATAAAAATTCTGAAATATTGTTAAGCACTACCGCAGGCTTATACAATTTTACCATAAATACAAAAAAAATTAGCCTCATTAATCTTGATACTGCCTCCAAATGGCAACCTTTTGTTGCGCAAACAGAGGTTGATAAACATGGAAGAATTTGGGCTGCTACCCGCACTGGACTTTTTATTAGAGAACCTAATGGGAGAGTGAGGCATTTTTGTAAAGCAAATGGATTGCCAGATAATAGTATTTATTCTTTGGTACTTACGAAAGATGGAAAGACATGTTGGATGAGTACAAACAATGGTTTAATAGCAGTCAATACAAGCGATTTTTCTATTGTGCATCACGATGTTCACGATGGCTTACAAGGAAGTGAATTTAATGAGCAGTCATCGCTTCTTACCTCAACTGGTGAGCTATATTTTGGTGGGCTTTCGGGATTTAATCATTTTTATCCAGAAGAGCTTTCCTTAGATTCTTTGCCTTTTAGAATTGAGATGATGCATGTTTCTGATTTTAATAAAATGTTAGCCCCTCAATCTTATTACTTTTTTTCTAGCAGCGGGAATTATATAACATTTGAATTTGTATCTTTAGACTATAGCCGAAGTAATAGCAATACTTATTTTTATCGATTAGAAGGCTCGCAAGAAGATTGGATTGATGCCGGTAATAGAAGGTTTGCCAGTTTTGGCCAGTTGCCACCAGGCGATTATGTGTTTAGGGTGAAAGCTAAAAACATGGATAATTATTGGAGTAGCAATGAGGCTACTATTCAGTTCACCGTTGTACCTGTTTTTTATAAAACCATTTGGTTTAGAGTTGCGGTTGTGCTTGCCGTTTTGCTGCTTATTGTAGGTTTACTTTCTTATAGTGTTAGGCGCGCGTTTAGGGTGCAAGAAGAAAAAGCCGCCCTTAACGCTATGATTGGAGAACTTGAGTTGAAGGCCTTGCGCGCGCAAATGAATCCTCATTTTATTTTTAACTCTCTAAATTCAATTCAATATTTTGTACTTAATAATGAAAGTAAGTTAGCTGCTAAATACTTAAGTAAATTTGCTAAACTTATTCGGATGATTTTAGATTTAAGCGAACAAACTTTTGTAAGTGTAAATCAAAAGGTGCTCTTTTTGAACCTATACATAGAATTAGAAGAATTGCGCTTAAACCATTCATTTACTTGGAAATTAGAGGTAGATGAAAAAATTGATACAAACGATTTGATTCCAACTTTGTTGGTTCAACCCTATATTGAAAATGCCATATGGCATGGGTTACAGCACAAAAAGGGAGCAGATAAAAAGCTGCATATAGCCTTTAAATATATCAACGAAAGCTTGATAGAGGTAGAAATATGGGACAATGGAGTTGGCAGAGAAGCTGCAAGAATTATTCACAATAACAAAATGCCATCTCATCAATCTAGAGGTGCGCGGTTAACGGAGGATAGAATTAAAGTGCTACATAAATTATTTGGCTCTAAACCAAGTGTTGAAATATTTGATTTATTTGATGAAAATAAGTTAGCTTGCGGAACAAAGGTTTTATTATTAATTCCTGTAAAGCATGAGTAATGTTTTAAGAACAATTATAGTAGATGACGAACACGGAGGTAGAAATGCCCTTCGCTCCATTCTCAAAAGTATGGATGAAGTGCTATTGGTTGGCGAGGCCTCTAATGCCGACGAGGCAAAAATCTTAATCTTAGAAGAAGCTCCAGATTTGGTTTTATTGGATATTGAAATGCCCTTTAAAAATGGCTTTGATTTGCTTTCAGAAATTCCTAAACGTACTTTTGAAGTTATCTTTACTACAGCTTACGACTCCTACGCAATTAAAGCAATAAAGTTTAGCGCACTTGATTATTTACTTAAACCAATAGATCCAGAAGAGTTGAAAGTTGCTGTTTTAAGGGCTTGTGTGAAACGGGTTCAAACAACTTATAGGCCTCAAGATCAGATAGAAAACTTATTGGATAACCTAAAATTAATAAATAAGCAAAATTTTAAATTATGTTTACCAACGGTTGAAGGTTCGCTGTTTATACCTATCGAGGATATTGTGCGATGCGAATCAGATGCTAACTATACTAGGTTCTTTCTCAACGGAGATACAAAGCCTATTTTAGTTTCTAAGACATTGAAAGAATTTGAAGATTTTTTAACTGATTATGGATTTTGCCGAGTGCACAATTCACATTTAATCAATCTCAAATTTATTAGAAGATATTTGAAAGGAGAAGGGGGAGTCGCAGTTATGGCAGATGGATCTCAGGTGGAAATTTCGAGGCGAAAAAAGGAAATATTTCAAAAAGCGCTCGATAAAGAAACCGGATTTATTTAAATCACTGCCAATTACTCAATTAAAGTAACCAAATAGTAGTTGGTTGTTTTGTTGTTTAATTAATGATTCATATTCGTGAAGCGTTGTTTTATAACACCCTGCTTCGCAACTTGAAACAACCCCTGTCCTCAAAAGCTTGCCATAATTTTGTTATGGCTTGAGTAAAGGTTGGACCGGGGGGGATAAAACCCCCTTAGGTTCTTTTTTTTACCCCTACCTTATGAGTAAGTTATAGATTCTCCAGCATACAATTGTGCGCGTTGAGTTTTTACGCGCTCGTCACTTAAATATTCATCATAAGTCATTCGCTTATCTAAACAACCATGTGGCGTTAATTCTATAATTCTATTGGCAATACTTTGCACAAAGGTGTGGTCATGTGAAGTAAAGATTAAGTTATGCTTCCATTCTATTAACGATTCATTGAAGGCAGTAATAGATTCCAAATCTAAATGGTTAGTAGGTTCATCTAATAATAGACAATTGGCATTGGTAAGCATCATTCTAGAAATCATACAACGCACCTTTTCTCCACCCGAAAGTACATTACTCATTTTAAATACCTCATCACCGCTAAAAAGCATTTTACCTAAAAAACCTCTTATATACGTTTCATCTTTCTCTTCCGAATATTGCCTTAACCAATCAATTAAATTGTTATCACCTGTAAAAAACTTTGCATTTTCATTAGGTAAATAAGAACTTGTAATGGTTTGACCCCAAAAGAATTCGCCATTATCCGCTTTTGTTTCTCCCATTAAAACTTCAAAAAAAGTAGAAATGGCCATATGGTCTTTTCCTAAAATAGCTACTTTATCTCCTTTATCTAAGGCAACATTTAAGTCTTTAAAAAGATAGGTGCCATCTTCATTCTTCTTGCTTAAATGTTCTATTCTTAATATTTGATCTCCACAATCTCTATCTGGTCTAAAGATAATGCCAGGATATTTTCTGGTAGAAGGTTTGATATCTTCTAATACCAATTTTTCTAATAGTTTCTTACGGCTGGTGGCTTGCCTAGATTTAGAAGCATTTGCACTAAAACGTTCAATAAATTCTTGAAGTTCTTTACGTTTATCTTCCACCTTTTTGTTTTGGTCTGAGCGCTGTCTTAAAGCTAACTGACTACTTTCATACCAAAAGGTGTAATTTCCAGAGTACAATTGAATTTTGCTAAAATCAATATCTGCAATATGGGTGCAAACCGCATCCAAGAAATGTCGGTCATGGGAAACTACAATAACCGTATTTTGAAACTCTGCTAAAAAATCTTCAAGCCAAGTTATGGTTTCTACGTCCAAATCATTGGTAGGTTCATCTAAGAGCAATACATCTGGGTTTCCAAATAAGGCTTGAGCCAAAAGTACCCTTACTTTTTCTTTACCATTTAAATCCTTCAATAAAACCTGGTGTAGTTCTTCTTTAATGCCAAGGTCTCCCAATAAATTACCTGCATCACTTTCGGCATTCCAGCCTTGCATATCGGCAAATTTTTCTTCCAACTCTGCTGCGCGGTGCCCATCCTCATCATTAAAATCTGGCTTTAAATAAATGGCATCTTTTTCAGACATGATGTCCCACAGCTTTTTATTGCCCATGATTACCGTTTGCAGCACTGGGAATTCATCAAATTCGAAGTGATTTTGTTTCAATACGCTCATGCGTTCTCCTGTTGCTAAACTTACGTGTCCAGTAGTAGGATCAATTTCACCTGATAAGATTTTTAAAAAGGTAGATTTGCCAGCTCCATTGGCACCAATTACACCATAGCAGTTTCCAGGAGCAAACTTAACATTTACATCTTCAAACAAGATTCTTTTGCCGTAACGCAGGCTGAGGTTGGAAACTGTAATCATTTTGTTATTATAGAGGGCCGCAAAGATAAGCAAAGCCACCTAAATATTAGCAGCAGAGAAAACTCATTTTAATTTGGTGTTTGTTTGGTGTCTATCGCTATCTCGTTTTGTTTTTTTAGCCATATTGCGCTCAAATGCCTCTGTAAGGTTAATCCCTGTTTGGTTTGCTAGGCAAATAAGTACCCATAAAACATCGGCCATCTCATCGCCTAAGTCTGCACCTTCATCTGATTTTTTGAAGGATTGTTCGCCATATTTTCTCGCCATAATGCGTGCCACTTCTCCTACCTCTTCCATAAGGATAGCGGTATTGGTAAGTTCATTAAAATATCTTACGCCAATGGTTTTAATCCAAGTGTCTACTTGCTGTTGGGCTTCTTCTATAGTTATGCTCATGATTTATTTTTTGTATCTATCCAAATGGTTACTGGGCCATCATTTACCAAACTAACTTTCATGTCGGCACCAAATTCCCCGCAAGAAATAGCCTGCCCTAAATCTTTGTGCAATTGCATTTTAAATTTTTCGTATAACGGAATGGCTATTTCGGGTCTAGCTGCTTTTATAAAAGAGGGTCGGTTTCCTTTTTTTGTATCGGCGTGTAAGGTAAACTGACTCACCAACAATATTTGGCCTTGCACCTCTTTTACACTTAAATTCATAAGGTTTTGCGCATCATTAAATATTCTGAGGTTACAGATTTTATTAGAAAGCCAATCTATGTCTTCTTGGGTATCTGCTGCCTCAATGCCTAAGAAAATAAGCACTCCTTTTCCTATAGCACCCAAGGTACTTTCCTTAACATCTACTCTTGCTTCTATTACTCTTTGTATAAGCGCACGCATAATTTATTATTCGTAAATGTCTACCTTACTTAAAATGCTTAAATAACTGCTAAATCTCTGCTCACTAATAGCTCCAGAAGCTACTGCGGCTTGCACTGCGCAGTTTGGTTCATTAATATGTTTGCAGTTATTAAATTTACATTTTGCAATTAAAGGCTGCATTTCTTTAAAATAATGACTTACCTCGGCATCCTCAAAATCTACCAAGCCAAACTCTCTAATGCCCGGTGTATCTACAATATTACCACCAAAACCTAAAGGATGCATTTCTGCAAATGTGGTGGTGTGTTGCCCTTTTTCACTGTAGTTGGAAATGGCTTGGGTCTTTAGGTTCAAACCTGGTTCGATGGTATTTAATAAAGAAGACTTACCAACCCCAGAGTGGCCGCTTAATAAGGTTGTTTTGTTTTGTAAGAGCTCTTTTAATTGCACCAAGCCTTCACCATTGATAATGCTTGTGCGCAAGCAGGTATAGCCTATTTTTGTATAAAGGTTAATGGTTTCTTCTAAGTAGGCAGCATGCTCGCCAACAAATAAATCTGATTTATTAAATACTAAAATGGCTGGAATGTGATAGGCTTCAGAAGTAACTAAAAAGCGATCTATAAATCCTAGGGAGGTTTTAGGAAAGGCCAAGGTAACAATTAGCATGCATTGGTCTAAATTGCTAGCAATGATATGTGTTTGCTTACTTAAGTTATTTGCTTTACGAATGATATAATTTTTTCTGTCTGCAATTTTATGAATCACACCATTTCCAGAATCTGGTTCTAATTCATATTCAATTTCGTCGCCAACAGTTATTGGGTTTGTATGTTTAATTCCGCTTAATCTAAACTTTCCTTTTAACCTGCAAGGCAGAATGGCTCCGTTTTCCTTGCGCACCTGATACCAACTGCCTGTAGACTTTATTACCACGCCTTTCATGAGGCAAAAACTTTATATCCCATAAATGTAGCGCCTACTGCTATCACATTGCTTAATAACATATAAGAGATTGCTTTCAGAATTTCATTTTCTTTGAGGAGGGTGAATAGCTCAAAACTATAACTACTAAAGGTAGTAAAACCTCCAAGTATGCCTATAATTAACAGTGGTTTTACCCATGTTTCCAATGCTGTATTTTGGGCAAATGCTGCATAAATACTGCCTATAATAAAGCTTCCAAGAATATTTACCAAAAGTGTTCCATATGGAAATTTAATAGTCAAAAATGAATCCATACCAATTACCATGGAATAGCGCAAAACAGCTCCCAATGCTCCACCAATGGCAATAAGTAAAATTTGATTCATGGTGCAATAATACAAATACCAAATTGAATTTGGATTTTGAAGTAAGATTAACCTTTCTTCTTCGCTTTAGGTTTTACCAAATCATACGAATGGTCAATCCAAGTATGTAGTAGTTTTTTATTAGCAGTATGGTCAATTACAATGGTGTTCCAATGCATTTTATTCATATGGTAACCAGGTTTAACACAAGCATAGGTTTCTCTTAATTCAATGGCCCATTCTGGGTTACATTTTACATTAAACTGAATAGGTTCACTATCTAATGAAAGCAAAAGAAAAATTTTATTATTTACCTTAAATACCAAGGTATTTGGCCCAAAAGGCAAACTTTCTTCAACATCCAATTTGCCAATGCAGTATTCTCTGATTTCTTCAATATTCATGATTTAAATATACTCTAAAATACTAATTAAGGCTCTGCCGGGCAAGCATACCTCATACTTCATAGTTCATA
>JBIKKC010000273.1:0-2961 GCA_044360615.1 Bacteroidia bacterium
GAAGAATATAAAAAGAAAGACCCGTTAGAAATGGTGAAAGCTACCTTGTTAAGCAAGAAATATGCTACAGAACAAGAACTTGAAGCCATGGAGGAAAAGATAATGGAAACCATAAATGAGTCTGTTACCTTTAGCGAAAATTCGCCTTTCCCAGAGGCTTCTGCCTTATATGAAGATGTTTACGCAGAACCAAATTACCCTTTTATAAAAGAATAAGAAAATTTAAGCATACAATAATGGAGCACAACGAAGAGAAAAAGCACGATTTAGATACTACTATAGCTGAAACGAGCCATAAAGTAGAAACCCTTTACAAAACTTATAAAAAGCAAATTAACATGGCAGTTATTGCTGTTATAGCTATTGTAGGCGGCTATTTTGCCTTTAAAATGTTTGTAATTGAACCAAGAGAAAAAGATGCGCAAGCAGCCATGTTTCAGGCACAAACTTGGTTTGAACAAGATAGTATCAATTTGGCCTTAAACGGCTTGGGCGAAATGCCAGGATTTTTAGCCATTGCCGATGAATATGGCATGACTAAAGCAGCTAATCTTGCTAATTATTATGTAGGCGTATGCTACATGCGTAAAGGAGAATTTCAAAGTGCATTAGATGCTTTAAATGGTTTTTCTACAGACAATGAATTGGTTGGGCCTCTAGCTACAGGCTTAAAAGGCGATGCACATGTAGAATTAAATGATATAGAAAAAGGCGCCTCCTTGTATTTAAAAGCTGCTGGTGAAAGTAAAAACCGCATCACTTCTCCCCTATTTCTTAAAAAAGCAGGTATAGCTTTTGAAGAGTTGAAGCAATATGATGATGCCATTAGCGCTTACGAGAAAATTAAGTTAGAGTTTGCAGAAAGTACCGAAGCCCAAGATATTGAAAAGTATATTGCTAGAGCTACTGCTGCAAGAGGAGAATAATGGCAACTAGCTTAAAAAATCTCTCCACCACTACCTTAAAAAAGGGAAAAGGAAAACTATCCTTTCAAATTGGCTTGGTAGTTTCTGATTGGAATGCAGCGGTTACCCATGCAATGAGAGATGCGGCCATAGAATTTTTAAAGGAACATGGCATTGCTGCTAAAAACATTATAGTGCATGCGGTACCCGGCAGTTTTGAGTTAGCCCTTGGCGCCCAATGGTTGGCCTATCAAAAAAAGATAGATGCTGTAATTGCTATTGGTTGCGTGGTGCAAGGAGAAACAAGGCATTTTGATTTTATTTGCGACGCCTGCGCCAAAGGTATTATGGAGGTAGGTTTACATACAAATAAGCCTGTTATTTTTGGCGTTTTAACCCCACAAAACCAAGAGCAAGCGCTTGATAGAGCTGGTGGCAAACATGGGAATAAAGGCATAGAAGCAGCAGAAACTGCATTAAAAATGCTTTTGTTAAAAGAGAAACTTTTCTAGATTTTAGCATTAATTTATCGTAAGCTAGTTGTTATACATTTGCTTTTCAACTAAGTTTGAGAAGTTTTATAACACATGAAATTACAGTCTAACTATTTCCTGTTTTTCTTCTTTATCTTAATCGTTTCGGCCTGTAAAACGGGCTTCGAAAATGAAAGAAAAAGTGTTGCTCCACCAGAAACATTTATGGTGGTAGATACTTTATTTCGCACAGGCGAAAACCGCTTAACTACGCGTGTAGAAGCCAATTGGTGGGGAAATTCATCGGGTGGATTTATTGTAGGCTACGAGCTCTCCATAGATAACATGCAAACTTGGACATTTACCAAAAGACAAGATAGCATTATTTTGCTTAGTATACCGCCAGGGCAAGATAGTGCCGATATGGTAGTCTATGTTAGAGCGGTGGATAATATTGGTCAGAAAGACCCAACCCCAGCCTCTACCCTTTACCCCATTAAAAATTCTAGACCCGCGGTTCGTTTTGTTTTTAGTCAACCTATAGCGGGCATTCCTTCCCAAAATCCAGTTACGGTTTTCCCGGTATTACGTTATACCATTGAAGGCACCGACCCAGACGGCGTGCAAGACTTGCAAGAGTTTGAGCTATATATTAACGATACGAACGCCCCTGCATTTATTTTGCCCGCCAACGCCACAGGATTTACTTTGGTTTCTGAAACGCCCAAAGCCAATGGGGGCAATTGCAAAGTTTTTATTAATAACAATACCAATGCACTTGCTGGTAGTATTAGCGGTTTGAACCATAACGCCTTTAACACAATTTATATTAAAGCTGTAGATAAAGCACTTTCAAAATCCAAGTATGTGTCGTCGCCAGCCATTTGGGTAAAGAAGGTAAACGCAGATGTATTGGTAGTAAATGCCTACAATAGCAGCAAAGTATTTGTACAAAACTTTTACACCACACGTTTAAAAAACAATGGCATTACAGTATTTGATACCCTGCAAGCCACAGAAATTGTAAACAATAATTACACCCAATTACAACCCGATTTTTTAACCCAATCGAGAACATTTGCCTTGTTTAAAGGCATGGTTTGGTTTTCAGACGATGCTAATTTTTCCTTTTCCTTAGGACAAAGAACAACGGCAAATTTCTTTGATAACGGCGGAGGGTTGTTTATGGCTGTAGCTATTAACTCTGGTTTCGACCCGCTCTCTAACTTCTTAGATTGGACTCCCATTAAGCAGTTGGTAAATCCATCGGCAGGTTCTATTTTTAGGGTAAATGTAAACAGCAGTATTTCGGGAGTAAACTCAGGTTGGCCAACTATTAAATCGAGTGCCATTATCCCATCTGCTAGGCCATTTGAGATACCAGTAAGCACGCCACAATTGGTGTACGATTCGTTGTATGCTGGAGGAATTATTGAAAGTAAATCTGGGTTTCCACCATTTACATGGACAGGGGTTTCTACGGTGTTGGCCAAACGTTTTAATGTAGGCAATAACCGCACTAACTTTGTAATGAGCAGTATTCCACTAGAGCAGTTTAATGGGAATGCCAATGCCGATAGCTT
>JBIKKC010000275.1:0-2959 GCA_044360615.1 Bacteroidia bacterium
GCGGTTATTAGCAATGGAACCGCTGTGCTTGGCTTAGGTGATATTGGTCCAGAGGCTTCCAAGCCAGTGATGGAGGGCAAGGGCGTGTTATTTAAAATATTTGCCGACATAGATGTATTCGATATTGAAGTTGATACCAAAGACACCGAAGAATTTATTAGAACCGTTAAGAATATAGCACCCACTTTTGGGGGTATTAACTTAGAAGATATTAAGTCGCCAGAATGTTTTGAAATAGAGCGCAGGTTAAAAGAGGAGTTAGATATTCCCATTATGCATGATGACCAACATGGCACTGCAATAATTACCGGAGCTGCTTTGCTTAATGCATTAGAGTTGGTAGATAAGAAAATTGGGGAGGTAAAAGTAGTTTATAATGGTGCGGGTGCCTCTGCTATTTCTTGCGCGCGTATTATGATTGCCTTAGGGGTTAATCCTAATAATTTGGTAATGTGTGATAGTAAGGGCGTTATTAGAAAAGACAATGCTGGTTTAGATGAAATTAAGGCTCCCTTTGCTACCAATAAAGATTTACATAGTTTAGCCGATGCCCTTGTGGGTGCCGATGTTTTTGTGGGTTTAAGTAAAGCCGATGTAGTAACACAAGACATGTTACGCAGTATGAATAAGGATTGTATTGTATTTGTTTTGGCCAATCCTAATCCAGAAATTTCGTATGAATTGGCAAAAGCTTCTAGGCCGGATATTATTCTTGCTACAGGCCGAAGTGATTATCCTAACCAAGTAAATAATGTATTGGGCTTTCCCTATATTTTTAGAGGAGCCTTAGATGTTCGCGCTACCAAGATTACAGAGGAAATGAAGTTGGCCGCAGTTTATGCTTTAGCGCAACTTACCAAAGAACCTGTACCAGATATTGTGAATCTTGCCTATAATGAATCCAATGTTACTTTTGGTAGAGAGTATATTATTCCTAAACCCATAGATCCTCGCTTAATCACTGCGGTTTCGCCAGCGGTAGCCAAGGCTGCCATAGCTTGTGGAGTAGCTAAAAATCCTATTACAGATTGGGAAAAGTATCAACATCAATTGCTGAACCGATTAGGAAAAGAAAGTAATTTCATTCGCGCTATTTCTACCAAAGCAAAGCAAAACCCTAAACGAGTTGTTTTTGCCGAGGCCGATAATTATAAAATTTTACGCGCAGCTCAGGTTGTAAAAGACGATGGTATTGCCATTCCAATATTGCTAGGAAATCGCCAAAAAATTGAACTAATAGCGATTTCAAATAATATTAACTTAAAGGATTTTACCATTATAGATCCTATGGAAGACGAGAGCAAAAGAAATGCCTATGCTGATGTGTTTTTTCGCAAGCGTCAGCGGCATGGAATTACCTTATATGAGGCTAAAAAGTTAATGCGTGATAGGCAATATTTTGCACCCATGATGGTTGAAATGGGTGAGGCAGATGCCATGATTAGTGGCCTTACCAAAAATTATCCTAGTACCATAAGACCAGCACTTCAAATCTTAGGCAAAGAAGCAGGAACCGATGTTGTTGCTGGTATGTATATTATGCTCACACAAAAGGGTACTTTGTTCTTTGCAGATTGTTCTGTTAACAGAGTTCCTAACGTGGATGAACTTGTTAGCATTACTAATTTGGCGCATAAGGCAGTTAGAAAATTTGGGGTCAACCCAAGAGTAGCCTTATTAAGTTATAGTAATTTTGGTTCAGCCAAAGGCGATGTTCCTTCCAAAATGGCTGCTGTAAGAGAGCGTTTAAAGAAGGAAAATCCTAGTATGGTAGTAGATGGAGAAATGCAAGCCAATATTGCTTTGAACCAAAAATTATTACGCGAAAATTTCCCTTTTAGCGAACTGAATGGCGAGCCAGTTAATACCTTTATTTTTCCATCCTTAGCCGCTGGTAATATTAGTTATAAATTATTGCAAGAACTTGGCGCTGCAGAAGCCATTGGACCTGTATTATTAGGGTTAAATAAATCTGCCCATGTATTACAATTAGGTTCAAGCATAAGAGAGATTGTAAATATGGTTACCATTGCCGTGGTAGATGCGCAAAGCAAGGAGTGAGGTTAGGCTAAGTCTTACTTCAACTTTCTCTTCACCTCAACTTCTTCGTATGCTTCTACATAATCGCCTTCGCGCATGTCGTTATAATTGTGAATGGTTAATCCGCAATCAAATCCTGAAGCAACTTCTTTGGCGTCGTCTTTAAAACGTTTCAATGATGATAAGGCTCCAGAGAAAACTACTACACCATCTCTAATTAAGCGGATTTTAGCGTTTCTAACTAATTTTCCATCGGTAACCATACAACCAGCAACAGTTCCCACTTTAGTAATTTTAAATACTTCACGTATTTGTGCGTTACCTAAAATTTTCTCTTCAATGGTTGGTTCAAGCATACCTTCTATAGCGCTCTTAATTTCTTCTATAGCGTTATAAATAATAGAGTATAATCTAATATCAATAGCTTCTTGCTCTGCCAATTTACGCGCTTGCGTACTTGGTCTTACTTGGAAACCTACAATGATAGCATCTGAAGCAGAGGCCAACATAATATCTGATTCTGAGATTTGACCAACGGCTTTGTAAATTACACTTACCTGAACCTCTTCTGTAGACAATTTTATCAATGAATCTGCTAATGCTTCTACAGAACCATCCACGTCGCCCTTCACAATTACTTTAAGTTCTTTAAAGTTTCCGATAGCCAAACGTCTTCCAATTTCATCAAGCGTAATATGCTTGTTGGTTCTAATACCTTGTTCGCGTTGCAACTGTTGGCGCTTATTGGCAATCTCACGAGCTTCTGGTTCTGTTTTGGTAATAATAAATTTATCACCAGCTTGCGGAGCCCCGTCAAAACCAAGTATTACAACAGGTGTGCTTGGTCCGGCTGAAGCCATTTTCTTGCCTCGCTCATCAAACATAGCCTTTACTTTTCCACTATTTACACCAGCTAAAA
>JBIKKC010000276.1:0-2949 GCA_044360615.1 Bacteroidia bacterium
CAAATCAATCCTAAGTTTGGATTGGTAGCTAATCCAGATACCAAGCATTATCTAAGTCATGATGTATTTACTTACGTAAGCTCTGTGCCAAATGCCAAAGCCGATGCCAAGTTTATCAATGAAAAAGTTCATGTGGTTGGCCCTGGAGATACGCTCTACACCAACAATGGGTATGCTATTTTAAAGGCTGTGAATTCTAATACAGATGCCGCGCATGTAGATTTAAAGAATTTTCAAGTACTCTTAGGTGCCGAGTTAAAGGTTTATACTTTTACAAAAGAATATGATGCTATTCCAATGTATGGTATTCAAAATAATTCGGCGGTAAGTTTTGAAGCCTTAGTTGATGAAGCCAAGCTTAAGTTTAGATTTACGGCCGTTGACCCAGTTACCAGAAAGGTTACTATTCGCAGCTATGAAAAAGATACCTCAGGCGACTTTGTGATTATGAAAGCAATCGTTTTTCCGTGGATCAATTTGGTTTGGGCAGGTACCATTATTATGGTAATTGGCTTCTTTATTGCCATTCTAAAAAGAATAAAAGACCTAAGAATTAGCAAGTAATTCCTTCCATCAAATGCCATCGATAGCGCTGTTGAATGTAGTTATCAATTTCTTAAATACCACATCCTCTTTACCTCTTACTGAGCCTAAATAATTTATTTTTCCGCGAACAGAGTTTAAAAAGAAACTGATCTCTTTCTGTTTTATTTGTTCCTCTGCTAAGTTCAAATACCTAGCGGTTGCAGCAATCATTCCTTTAGCTTCTACATGGTGAATAATTGCTCTTAGCTTGCGAATATATTTTCTATCTAAGTTTGGTTTTTGATTTACTTTAATACCCGTTACCCACTGCCCCTGGTGCTTATGTTGGATTCTGTTTTTGGATGTGTTTAACAAAAAACCATGTTCCAAAATAATGGCTTCAATTCCATTTTTAATTTCATCGGATGGCAACAAGTCTAAACTAAAAGTAAGATCATCTGCATACCTCGTATAGCAAATTTGGTAAGGCTTAAATGCTGCTTGCGTAATAAATTGTTCAAGACTTTTATCCATATCTATACAAGCAAAATGAGAGAGCATTGGAGAACTAGGCGCTCCCGCAGGGATTTGCTTTTGGTAGCAACAAAGTAGCGCTAGATAAGATGCTACTGCCTCTGTCATAAAAAATGGGCCATCCATAAAAATGTTCTTTACCCTTTTTGTTGAAATGCTAGGAAAGAAATTTTGGATATCTAAGTTCCATACAAAGTTTCTTTGCAAATGACAATTCGCATTTTGTAAAGTATTTCTATTGGTTTTATGGGCTTGCTTTAGCATAAAGCCATATGCATTTTGAGTAGGAAGGTAAAGGCTTTGCAATAATTCGTTAATGCTTTGTTGAATCCTTTTGAGGGGTGGTGCAGGTGCATATAATTGTCTTGTTCCACCTTTTTTCTTTGGAATTTCAAAGGCTCTATAGGCTGGGTTCTGAACCCATTGCTTCAATTCATATCGCGACACTAACAAGGAAAGTTCTAATTGGCGCATGCTTTTAGCGGCTATAAATTTTTCTATTCTATGCGTATTCATATTGTAATTCTTAAATGAGGGAAAGGGGCCAATAGGTCTAAATCCTTATGATTTTGCGTAGCAAAATCATATTAAATACACGTTGGTAATTGGGTTGCAGTAACAACAACCTAAGCTCGTGAATGCCTCATCCTTTATTGGCTTTTCCCTTCCTTCTCATTCAAATTCGTATTGTCTATTCCTTGGTACTTCAAATTCTATTATTGGGTCAAACCCTTCATAAGAGCTAAATCTATAACAGTCTTTACTATAGTTTACACGTATTGAACCCAGAGGCCCAATATTGTTTTTTGCAAGCGTTAACTCTCCTTGCCCATCGGTTAACTCCCCATCTTCCCACTCACCAATATGATAATACTCTGGGCGGTAAATAAGGATTACCTTATCTGCTATTTCTTCTATATAACCACTGTCTTTTAAATCGCTAAGCATTGGCCTGCCCGAAGCTGTAAATCTTCTTTCTGCAATGCGCCCTATCTCTGAACCCAACAGCAGCAATACATTTAAGTCTTTAGCAAGTTGTTTTAATTTTCGTAAAGTGCTTCCTAAATTGCTATTTCTTGTGATAAATGATTTTCCAATTGTATTTTCTATCATTTGAAGGCTATCAATAATTACAATGTCTAAGCCGTGTTTTTGTTGCCTATTGGCAATTATGGATAGCATTTCTGTAAGGTCACTGCTGTGTGGAGAGTGAAACTGCAAAAGCTGCTCTTCTTCAAATTTAGCAATCTCTTCTAAAGCAACTTTTTGCTTTTGTAATTCTTCGGACCTACTCAATAACTGAATTGGAGTTTGGGTATAGTTTGCCAATAGTAACTGCAAAAAACTAACAGAGGATTGTTGAAAGGATATATACAATACCTTCTTTTTTTGCTTTACCCAATGTAGGAGGCAAGTAACCAATAAGCCTCTTTTACCCATTCCTGGGCGCGCACCAATGGCAATGAGCTGCTCTTTTTCAAATCCCCCACATAAAGATTGGTTCAACAAAGGAAATGGGGTATCCAATAATTTTTCTTTATCAACTATACCACCTTGCTTAACAAAATCTTCTAATAAATTCTTTAAGGGTGCTTCGTGATTGGTAACGTTTAAATCTTTGAGTTCGAATAAAGCTGTTAAACCTGCATTGAGGCGATCTTTAATACTAAGTTGTGTGTTACTCAAATTAACAGATAAATCTTGCAGGGCCGACTCAAAATAGTGGTCCTCTAGTTGGCTTACAAAATAACTTAGTTTATCCTGATAGGTATTTAAAAGTAACACTTCTTTAATTTCCTGTTTCCAATTTGTTTCAGGTGCAATACCCATTAAACAATTCTGAAGCAAAAATTCATCTACAGGAAGATTTTGACGGTTCAATTCTATAAT
>JBIKKC010000078.1:0-9392 GCA_044360615.1 Bacteroidia bacterium
CCAGCTTTGTTGCAGTTTCAAAATAATAGTATTGGTGCTAGCAAATACCTTTGGGATTTTGGAGATTCTTTAGGGATTTCTAAGGATGAAAATCCAAGTTATAATTTCAATACACAAGGCACTTACCGCATTCGCTTAATTGCCTCTAATGCTTTGGATTGTGCTGATACAGCCTATCAAACCATTCGGTTAGGTGGTAATTCGGAAATTTTTATACCAAATGCCTTTACGCCTAATCAAGATGGCCTCAATAATCAGTTTGTAATTAGCTTTAATGCAAATGATTACGAGTGGGTGGCATATTCGGTTTACAACCGTTGGGGCGCTCTTTTGTTCCAAACCAGCATGCCGGGCGGCAATTGGTGGGATGGGAATTATAAGTCGATCCAGTGCATGCCAGGAGTTTATTTTTACATCTTAGAAGCAAAGCCCTTAGGTATGCCGCCAAAATCATACTCAGGAACCCTTACCTTGTTGCGTTAATATTAAAATCAATTTAAAAGAAAAAGGGTTTTAGCCTTAATTTTCTCTAAATTTTTTTTGGAACTTCCTCATTATTTGTATTTATGCTTTCAATACTTAAATTTGAGGGTTAACATAAATCCAACTTTAAAATGGGTTAAAGTTTGACCATCAAAAGAAGAAAAAATTATAGCGATGAATATTAAGAAATTAGTTTTGTTATTAAGTGTTTTTGTAATTGCATTACAGGTGCAGGCTCAAACATTTAATTGGGGCGTAAATACTGGAACTACAGGCGCTGATAATGCTTGCGCAACAACGGTAGATGCTCAAAATAATGTTTATAGCATTGTTTTGTTTACAGGGACGATAACCATAGACAGCGCAGGCACGCCAAAGAGTTTTGTAAGTGCAGGAAATAGGGATATTTTAATTACAAAGCGTAATTGCAACAAAGTATTTCAATGGGGCGTGCATATAGGTGGCACCTTTAGTGATGGGGGTAACAGCAACTACTCTGATATTTTAGCAGATAGTTCTGGAAGTATTTATGTGGCTTCTACGTTTTCTGGTGCGGCCAATTTTATTGGTGCAACTGGTGCAACAACTGTTAGGAATTCTTCTGGTCAGCAGGATGGTTTTTTACTTAAATTAAATAATGCGGGTGTTGTGCAATGGATTAATTTAGTGGGAGGTGTAAACAATGATGAAGGAACATCTTTAGCCATAGATAACCAGCAAAATATTTATATGGGAGGTTATTATACAGGCTTTGCCACCTTTGAAAGCACAACACCTCCTAACCAAACTAGAAATTCAAATGCCGGTTCTTCCGATTATTTTATTGCCAAGTACTCGCCAGCAGGTGTTGTTTTATTGTTATCTGGTGGTGGCACAAATCTAACCGATATTGCTATTGATGTTGCTGTGGATAGTACTAACTCACCTTATGTAGTAGGAACCTTTGCTGGTTCTGGTAATGCAAACATGAATTTCGGAGCAAATTTTGCAAACAATGCGGGTGGTACTGGGGCTTTTATGGCAAAGCATTCAGGTACCAACTTTTTTTCCCAGTGGGGAGTTACCATGGGTAATAACCTTAATGAGGCCTTTAATGATGTAGTAATTGACAATATCACAGGAAGGGTTTTTGTGTGTGGAAATTACCAAGGCACAACAGTATTATCTTCTAGACCTGGCGGTACAGCTGTAAATTTATCGGCCATTGGAAATATGGATGGTTTGTTGGCTAGTTATAATTTCAATGGAGCTCTGATATGGGCAAGATCCATTTCTGGCTCTGGAAATGAGTTTATTAATGCAGTTGAGCTTGACCCTAAAGGAGATGTTTATATCTCGGGAGATATTGGCAATGCAGCAAATTTTGGCGGTTCAACCATAACCCCATCTGGCGGAGCAAATGCTTTTATTGCTAGTTATACGCAAGCTAATGTGCTTCTCACTTCTAGCATAATAGCACCAGGTAATGCAAGTACTGGGATTGAATTGTATACCTCGCCTAGCGGGCAATTGTACCTATTGGGTCAATACGCCACCCAAATGATTGTAGGTTCAGATACTTTAAATAGTTTAGGTGGAAATGATGTTTTTTTAATTAGGGCTCAAAATGCTGATTCAACTTTTTTAAGGGCAAGTACCACTGCTTTATTGTGTACTAATGATTCTTTAATTTTAACGGTTAGTAACAAAAGAATAGGCACTTTTAATTGGTATAGAAATGATACCCTTATTTCTGTAACTAATGGGCCATCTATAAAAGCATTTGCCGCAGGGGTTTATAAAGTTACTTCTACCAACAGTTGTGCAACAGACAATACTTCTAGAACTATAACAGTAATTAAATCACCCTTCTTTGTGGCGCCTAGAGTGTCTAATATTTCTCTTTGTGCTGGAGATACTGGTAGGCTTAACTCCACTGGGGCCGCGTTGTATGCTTGGACGCCCTCGTTTGGCTTAAGTGATTCTACACTAGCATCGCCAATCATTAGAGCAACAACAAATACCTCTTATATTGTAGTTAGATTTTTAGATGGTTGCAAAGATGAAGATACCGTTGTAGTTACAGTACTTCAAAATTGCTGCTTAACCTGTTCTAGCCCTTATCAATTAAATCAAGGAGTGGTGGCTTGTTATCCTTTTAATGGCAACGCACAAGATGAAAGTGGCAATGGTAATACGCCGGTTGCCACAAATGTAATTTTAGCGCAAGATAGATTCAATGTAAATAATGCAGCGGTTCAATTTAATGGGTTTAATAGTTTCTTGGAAGTGCCTAATTCACCTTCTATTCAATCGCCTTCTGGTAGCATTTCCTTCACCTTTTGGGCTAGGGTATCTGCCTGGAACTTTGCTGGTGGCGTGCAATACACTCCAATTTTAAGCAAATCTGTTACCACAGCCAACGCTCAATATAGAGCCATGGTGCGCGCGGATGGTGCTTACGCAATGGCAAATGGTAACAGTTGGAATGGGGTTATTGGCTCTGCAACAAATATTAATACTTGGTATTTCTTTACAATAGTGGCCAAAAATGATACCATGTTCTATTATAGAAATGGAACTTTATTAGGTTTTGTTCGCGGCCCTGTTGCCTACACTTTAAACAATACAACCCCCTTAAGAATTGGAAGAAATGATGTAAACACCCAAGTGTTTTTTAATGGCCGTTTAGATGAATTGCGCATTTATAATAGAGCTGTCTCCGCTGCCGAGGTACTCGCATTGTATAACCTTAGTAATATTCAAGGTAAACCTACAATTTCTGCTGGATTAGATAAAAATATTTGTAGAGGAGATTCGGTTCAGCTTACTACTACAGGAACTACAGCTAATTATTTATGGTTACCCAATTATAAGTTAACCAGCGATACTGCAAGGAGCCCTAGGAGTTTCCCAGATACCTCCAATACCTATGTGGTAGAAGTTAACTTAAGTGGTTGTAAAAATTATGATACCGTGCGCGTAAATGTGACTGTTTTGCAACCCTTTGCTGGTTTTGATAGAAGCATTTGTATAGGAGATACAGCTACTTTAATTGCTGAAAATATTGGTACTACCTCTGCTTGGGCACCCAATTACAATATAGCCCCGACTAATAATGATACAGTAAGGGTTTGGCCTCAAATAGATACAAATTATATCTATACTACAACCAATAGTGTTTGTACGCGAAGGGATACGGTGAGAATATCTGTAATAATTCCAACAATTAATGCAGGGTCAGATGTTACTGTTTGTCCTAAAGATACAGCTACGTTTTCTGTAACTAGCAATGGTACGGTGCGTTGGTCGCCTTGGACCTATTTAAGCGATAGTATAGGAACCAATGTTTATTCAGTTCCAGATACCAATATAACCTACTATCTCAATACAAATTATTTAGGTTGTTTTGCCTACGATACGGTTTCTGTTATTACAACTGTTCTAAATGTGGATGCTGGAACAGATAAGTTAATTTGTCTTGGAGATTCTGTGATGTTAACAGCAACTGGAGGATTAACTTATATCTGGCTACCTAGTTATAATATTTCTGATTCTTCTTCTGCAACTCCAATTGTTAAACCTACCGTACCTACGTATTATTATGTGGCTTCGTTTAATAGTTATTGCGCTAGGTATGATAGTGTTTTTGTAGATGTAAGAGATGCCAAAGCCAACGCAGGCCCAGATAAAACAATTTGTAACGGAGATAGCGCAGTTATTGGAGTTAGTGTAACAGGGGTTAAAACATGGTCGCCTGCATTTGGAATTGATACCAGCCAGCTTACGCCTTATGCTAAACCAGCTGCTACTACCACCTATTATTTAACTGCAAATAATGGCGGTTGTTTTGCTCAAGATACCGTAACTGTTAACGTAGTAAACTTCAGCATTAGTGCAGGCTCCGATGCTACCATTTGTAATGGAGATAGTGTGCAATTGAATGGTAGTAGTACTGCCAATTATATTTGGATACCTAGTTTTAATATTAGTGATACCAGTATAGCAAATCCTTGGGTTAAACCAACGGCTACTACACCTTACTTTTTGATTTCTAATAATGGCTATTGTTTCCGGGTAGATACTGTTCTTATTCAAGTGAGAGACATGACTCTTAAAGCAAGTATAGATACTAGTATTTGTATTGGCGAAAGTGTGCAATTGAATGCTACAGGAGCTGTTAGCTACCAATGGTCGCCAACCACGAATATTGACAACCCAACCATTGCAAATCCTAAAGTAAACCCAAGCTCTAGTGTGCAATATGTGGTATTAGGTTTTGATGGAGTTGTTTGCCAACGTTATGATACTGTGAATGTAATGGTTTATAGCTACCCAACTGTAGATGCGGGGCCAGATTTATTGCATTGTATGGATGAGTTTCTTACCCTTTCTGCCAATGTTAGTGGTCAAACTAGATTAGAATGGGCTCCGGCCACCTACTTAAGTGATAAGTTTGCTATGCAACCGCAAGTATCTGTTAAAGCAGCTACAAGGTACGTGTTAAGCGCATGGAATAACCAATGCAGAACTACCGATACCGTTGATGTTAAAGTGAATCCAGTGGTTGATGCAAAATTCACTGCAACACCACCGGCAGGCAATGCACCTTTAGAAATTACTTTTACTAACTTAAGTACCAATGCCTACTTCTTTACTTGGGATTTCGACGATGCAGGTGCTGGTTCAAACACAAGGAATACTACTCACACCTACCTAAGTGAAGGAAGATACTTTGTAACCTTGTTGGCAGAGGATAGTTTAGGTTGTTTTGATACAGCCACAGTTCAGGTGGATATCATTGAGAAAGAAAGTATACAAATGCCAAATTCATTTAGTCCGAATGGAGATGGCATAAATGATAGGTTTGCACCCACCTATAATGCCAATAAGTTTGAAAAGGTGGAGATGAAGATATACAACCGTTGGGGCGTTGAAATTTTTAGCACGAGAGTGCCTGGTGGAACTTTTTGGGATGGCAAGGTTAATGGAGACGATGCCGAAATGGGTATTTACAGTTATGTAGGTATTGCTAAAGATCTTAAGGGTAGAACCTATGAAATAAAAGGAAGTATTACTTTAGTTAGGTAGTTCATCTGGCTAGTTCAAATTTTTATTTTAAAAAGTTTTCTATAAAACACGAAGATAGTGCTATGAAAGTGGGCACGGATAGTGTTTTGTTGGGTGCTGCAATACCACCTAGTGAAATGCCTATTAAGGTGTTGGATATTGGCACAGGAACAGGAATTCTGGCATTAATGTTGGCCCAGCGCTTTACAAATGCCCATATTGATGCAGTTGAAATTGATGCAGTAGCAGCCGCAGAGGCGCAATATAATTTTGATGCCAGTGCATGGAAAACTCGGCTCAATTTGTTTCATAGTTCACTTCAAGATGCGCCATTGCAAGTGTCTTATTACGATTTAATTATTAGTAACCCACCTTATTATTTAGCTAATGCTTCTTATAAAATAAATGAAGACAAGAGAAGAATGGCAAGGTATACCCATAGCTTGAGTCATGCAGAAATTTTGCAAGCGGTAAACAAGCTGCTCACCCCAAAAGGAAAGTTCTATGTTGTTTTACCTTCAGAAGTAAGTGAAAAGTTTAGCGAAATGGCAAAGGCCAATTCATTGTGCCTAGTTTGGCAAATGAATGTGCGCATGACACCACTAGCAGCTATCAGCAGATGCGTTTTAGCTTTTTCAAAACAAGAAGAAATGAATGTTATCCAAGAAATTATAGTTTACGATGAAGATAGAAAGCGCAGCGCAGCTTATGCTAATCTTACCCAAGATTTTTATCTATGAGTGATGGAATTCTATCCCTAATTTTTTTAGTTCTTTCAATATGGGTTCATAAAATTCTCTGGTTATTGGAATTTGCACGCCAGTTGCTTTTAGTTTCCCCTGTAAATACAATTTTGCTGCAATGGCCATAGGGAGGCCAACCGTTTTAGCCATAGCAGTGTGGTGTTGGTCTTCGCCTGTAACTATTAAGCTCGCAGCTTTCTTTTTTAACTTCCCATGTAACATGTAACTAATTTCATGTTTCATTACAATTTGGTCGAGTTCACCTTTTTGTAATTTCCATTTTTCTTCTAATATTTTTTGCAAAGCTCTTGCTGGAGTTGCATTTTCTAAATTAATCAGTTTGGGTTCAAAAAGCCCTAACCATTGCATGTTTTTAAAGGCCTTTGAATTTTTACTTAAGTTTAGAAATTTACCTAATTTTTGTTCTAAATTTTCTGAATTAGCTCCCGGTACTAAACTACATAACCAATCTCTGTAAGAAAGTTTTTGAGGAGAATTTAATTCATAGGAATCATCTGTTAGGCCCAATAAAACCAATTGCTGCCAGCTGTCGCAAAAACCTTTAACACGTAATGTTCCTCTAAGTACGGTTTGAGCCGAACCGATTCCGTAAGGCTCGATATAACTTAAAGAATCTCTATTGGCATACGCGTCGTAATTACCATGGCCCTTTACTTTTACTATTCGCGTTTGTGAGAAAATACGGTGAGGTGGAATTAATTTAAGTAGTCCACTATCTAAATAACGTGCCGTGGCCTGGCCAGCTAGCACTACATTCCTGGGGTTCCAAGTAAATTTATAATGCCAAGGGTTATTGTCAAATTCTGGGGCAACCAGGCCTCCACAATACGATTCAAAGGATTGAATTTCTCCTCCTAAATTTTGTATTTCATGAATCATTTCCATGGCCGAAAGGTGGTCTATGCCGGGGTCTAAGCCTATTTCGTTTAGCAGTAATACACCTGCCTTTAAAGCCGCAGGGTGAAGTTTTTGCATGTCTTCACTTACATAAGATGCAGTGATTAAAGATACCTTATAGTTTACACAGTCTTTTGCTACAAGCGCATGCAATGCAGGTGGCATTAAAGAAATTACCAAATCAGCTGAGGCAACTAATTCTTTGCGTTTCGCATCATCTTGTAGGTTCAAACCTATGGCAATAGCATGTTTACTTTTACCAATTCTTGCTTGCGCTGCTGCAATATTTACATCGGCTAAAGTTATACGCCATTTTTCTTTGGCAGCATGTTGTAGTAAATAGCGAATAAGGCTAGAAGAGGAGAGGCCTGCACCCAAAATCAAAATATGCTTCATGTGGTAAACTTTGAAACGAAACTAAGCACTGTGCGTTATACCACAAAATTTACTAAACTTGAATATGCATAAAATAACCAAAGTCATAGAATTGGAAACTTATCCAAACGAAGAATTTTTGAATGAACAAGATGCGATGCTTTTGAAAAGAGCGAAAGAAGTTTTGTTAAATGCATATGCGCCCTATTCTAAATTTTTGGTAGGCTGCGCACTTTTGCTTCAGAATGGCGAAATAGTAATTGGTAGCAACCAAGAAAATGCTGCTTACCCCAGCGGTTTATGTGCCGAAAGAGTTGCTGTTTTTTATGCAGGAGCCGCCTTTCCCAATCAGAAAATAATTGCTATGGCCATTACGGCAAAATCTCCTAGTAAACAATTAAACTATCCTATTCCAAGTTGTGGGGCTTGTTTACAAAGTTTATCAGAATATGAGAAGCGTTACCAAACACCTATTAGAACTATTTTGCAAGGGGAAACAGGGGAAGTTTATGTGGCTGCAAATGGCACCCAAACATTTTTACCTTTTCAATTTAGCGCCAAAGAATTATGAGTCAAACTTTTTGTATAGAAGGGCAATTGGTAGATATCCTTCAAAGAAAGATTTATCCTGCCAAAGTTTGCATAAAAGAGGGCATTATAGATAGTGTTGAGCCGATCAATATTGCTCCTTTGGTTTATATAATGCCAGGGTTTATAGATGCGCATGTGCATATAGAAAGCTCCTTATTAACGCCAAGTGGCTTTGCTAGATTGGCTGTGGGGCATGGAACAGTTGCTACAATTAGCGACCCGCATGAAATTGCAAATGTTTTAGGCATAGAAGGAGTTGAATACATGTTAGAAAATGCTGCACAAGTGCCTTTTCATTTTTTCTTTGGGGCCCCATCTTGTGTGCCTGCCACAGTATTTGAAACTGCCGGCGCAACATTAGATGCCACTGCTGTTTCACAATTGTTGGCTAACCCTAAAATTTATTATTTATCGGAAATGATGAACTACCCTGGCGTAATTTATGATGACCCTGAGGTGATGAAAAAAATTGCTACTGCACATCAATTGAAAAAGCCTGTAGATGGCCATGCTCCTGGCTTAGCGGGTGATGCCTTAGATAAATATATTGGAGCAGGAATAAGCACAGACCACGAATGTTTTACCGAGAAGGAGGCCTTAGAAAAATTACGAAAAGGAATGAAGGTTTTAATACGTGAAGGAAGTGCTGCCAGAAATTTTGAGGCGCTTATTCCTTTGTTACCAGAATGGTATAAGCAGCTTATGTTTTGCTCAGACGATAAGCACCCAGATGGTTTAGTGTTGGGGCATATCAATCAATTGGTGGCAAGGGCTGTGGCCCAAGGATTTGATTTATTTGCTATTCTAGAAGTAGCTTGTTTAAATCCTATTGCCCATTATCAATTGCCTATTGGTACACTAAAAGTTGGAGAACCTGCAGATTTTATTGTGGTTAAAGATTTACAAAACTTTGAGGTACTAAGTACCTTCATAAATGGAAGGTGTACATTTGAAAATGGCCAAACTTTAATTCCGCATGTAGCGTCAAAAGTTATCAATCAATTTCGGGCTGAACCTATCTCTGTCGATTCAATTTTTGATGGTCCAACTGGGTTGATACCCGTGATAGGTTGTTTAGATGGTCAATTAATTACCGAACAAATACTGTTACCAGCAGAGCAGGTAACCCCACAGAACGATTGCTTAAAATTGGTGGTAATAAACCGTTACCAAAAGGCTAAGCCTGCCATTGCGTATGTTAAAAATTTTGGGCTTAAGAATGGTGCCATTGCC
>JBIKKC010000079.1:0-9378 GCA_044360615.1 Bacteroidia bacterium
TCTAAATATGAAAATGTTACGCCATTAGTGCTTGCAATTTTATCAAAGTTTCGAGTTTGTTCATTGAACCTATAAACACTGTAACGCCAAACACTATCCCAACCCTGATAAGGATTCCACTTAAGTTCAACCGCATTTACTTTACCTGTTGCCTTTAGCTCAATAGTAGTATGTGTTTCACTTGGTTTAGAAATGTTTCTGCAAGCATCTACTGCCCTTAATTGATAAGAATAAGTGTATTGTAAAGTATTTAAGTTTTGAAACAACTGAAAGGTATCCATAGGATTGCTAATCACCCTAGTTTGAGTAGGCAAGCCTCCCACAAAATTGTATCCAACCTCATAATGATCTAAGTCTGGAACGTCAGTACTTTTTAAATCAAATTGCACTATTTCATCCGAATTTACAGTAGCTCTGTAAGCTGTTGGTGCCGGCGGTGCAATAGAATCTTTAAACACTAAAATGGCAAATGAATCGGCCTTAAATCCTTTGCAACCTTTGTTATCAATGGCTTCTAATAAAATAGGAATATTACCTACTCTATTGCAACTATAATCTAAAGGTCCTTTACCAAATAAAGCAGTGCCATCTATCCACCAATTGAATTGAGCAATGGCTGTATCGGGTGTAACCAAACTAAATACTTTTACATCATTGCCCAAACAGTTTACCCGCTTACTTACACTAAAATTTACTTGAGGATTAGCATACACCAACAAAGTATCAATAGGTGGCATTCCTACTTTACAACCCGATGAATCTTCTAAAGATAAATTAGGCACGTAAATACCTGCACGCGTGTAGGTATATTTTAAATTAGGCAAGGTGTCTTTAGTTCCGTCTGCCAAATCCCATTCATATTTTGCTACATTTAATCCCGAAGCACTAAATTGAACTTGCAAGGGCGCACATCCTTCTTTAGGACTAATACTATATACCACTTTGGGCCCACCAATTAACACCAAATCAGGAATTGTTTTTTCGGCCACACAGCCCAATGAATCTGTAAGCTGTAGTTTTACAGAATAACTTCCTGGCAATAAATAAATACGATTTGGATGCGTTAAATCTGAAATACCACCATCTCCAAACTCCCACCTCCATTTGGTAATCGGACTTGAACCCGGTTTTGAGAAATCGCTAAAAAATACAGGAGGTCCAGGACAATTAATTACTTTTGGGGTTGCATCAAAATCTGGTACAGGTGGCCCAGTTATTACTTTTACCGGAACTACAATACTATCTGTGCAACCATAAACGTCTGTTACCTTAAGCTGCACAGGCAGGCTTGTATCACCCATTATCACCACCTTTCCTATCCTAGTATTTTGTGTTGTACCAAAAACTTGCCATTGAAAACTAAGTGGCGTTAAGCCAATAGAAGCATCTGCTAAGGGAGTAAATGTAAATGTATCTCTTAAACAAGTTTTAAATTGTGTGGTGGTGAACGAAGGAATTGGCTTGGATAAGAATATCTTTCTATTGGCAAAATGTCTACAGCCCATGTTGTCTTCTACTACTAACCTTATGGTATAACCATCGTTTTGAATAGTAGGACCTTTGGCATAAAAATTTCTTGAAAAGATAGAATCAGCGTTGGTATACACAGTTGAATCGCCATTACCCCAATACCAAACCCTGCGTGTTAAAAAGCCATCCATTTTGCTAGAATCTTTTACAGTAACCAAGATTGGAGCACAGCCAAATGTTGGACTAATAATCGGAATTACCGATGCACCATAGGCTTGAATAGAGTCTATTTTAGTAAGCGTATGGGTACAACCTTTCTTATCAGTTATCATCATAGTTACGGTATACTTGCCTGGTGAGGCTATCAATGGTTTAACTATATTTCCTGTTAAAATTTGTGGCCCAATAACAAACTGACAACTGGCTACCTCCGAAAATGGTACACTCGTATTGGTAAGGGTTGCTGTAAAGGGAGCACAACCTACTTTGGGTTCAATACGAAAAGAAGGTATAAAATCTATAGGCACAATTACCGAACGATTCATGGTTGAAGTGCACCCATGAATCGTATCTATCATGGTTAGCTTTACTAGATAAGTTCCAGCAGAATCATATACATGTGTAGGATTAAATTGTGCGCTATCTTTTTTACCATTACCAAAGTCCCAAATAAACTTATTATAGGATTGCAAACTATTGTTCTTAAAAGTAACAACTGCTTTACTGCAGCCATTAAACTGAACTTCAAAATTAGCTTCGGGCCCTACCACTCGTAACACGCTGTCCTTAATGAGTGTAGTGGTACAACCTAAATAATCAACAGATAGTGTCATTCTTTTCCAACCTGTATCTCTAAAATTTAATACTGTACCATTTTGGTTTGCTAGTGAATCTGTAATTACCCATTTATAAGACGATGCAGGCACTGAAGGATTGGTAATTACGGTCATGGTAACAGGCAACTCGCTTCTGCAATAAAGCTTTTTAGGACTAGAGAAATCTATTGTTATTGGTGTGCCTGCAAGTATAGTATCTGTTCCTTTTGCAATACAGCCTTCACTATTGGTAGCAGTTACCTCAACCAAATAGGTACCTGCAGTGGTATATGTATGTGAGGGGTTTGCTCCAGTTGCTGGCACAGCGCCATTGGCAAGGGTCCATTGAAAATTCCCCAATCCAATATTATTGGTATCTGCCACAGAAAAATCTACTTTTAAGGGAATACAACCCTTCTCTGGTAAACCATTTGGTTTAATAATGGGAGATATCAATTGAATATAGTCTTCCTTCACAAGTGTATCTCTGCATCCATTGCTATGCGATGTAATTAGCGTAATAGTATAATTGCCAAATTGGTTAAAAGTATGTGTGGGATTACGTTGAGTGCTGGTTTGTCCATTGCCAAAATTCCAAAACCAAGAAACTGCATTGGTACTCGAATCTCTAAATTGAACCGTTTCTGGCACTTTGCAATACTTGCGCCTAACCGCATCAAAATTGCTACGAGAACCCGGTAAAACTGTAAAGAAAGCATTCTTAACGGTTACGGCTTGGCAAGTTCCAATACTTAAGGTTAAGCTCACGGCATAGGCACCCGCAGCCAAATTAGTTAAATTTAGATTTTTAAAATTGCTTACAGAAACACCATTTAATTTCCAATCATACACTATTCCAAGGGTATCAAAATCAGAGGTGTTGTTAATCACTAATTTGCCAGGTTCACATAAATCTGGGGTGCCTGCAATAACAAAATCAGGGGTAATTTTTCTAATCTTTATAAAGCTAGGTTTAGTTACTGATACTGTACATTGTGGGGTGCTTACCCTAAGTGCAACATTGTAAAAACCCTCTTGGTTAAAGGTAAAACTTTGGTTTGGGTTGGTGCCTGTTCCAAGACTTCCAAAATTCCATAAATAAGTATATGCCCCGGCAGGACTAACACTCGAAGTAAAGTTAGGAGAAAAAGGGGTTGAACATGCAAAAGTAGAAGATGCAGAAAAGTCTACTGTTGGTGCATTTACAGTTTGCACATAGTTATTTTTGATTTGAATATTACTGCATCCATTTACATCTGTGGCTTGTAAACTTACTTTATATGAACCAGCAAGTGTATACACGTTTAATGGATGTCTTTGTGCAGAAATATTACCATTGCCAAAGTCCCATGACCACTGTGTAATAGCAGATGGTCCAGAATTGCTTGAGTCTCTAAACTGAACACTTAAAGGCGCACATCCTATGCGTTTAACGGCATCAAAATCTACCTTAGGCAATGGGTAAACAGTAATGTATTCTGTAATTGTTTTGGTGTTTGAACCTACTCCATTGGATACAGTTAAGGAAACCGTGTACTTGCCAGCTACCACATAAGTGGCCGAAGGATTTATCAAGGTGGAAGTATTGCTATTGCCAAAATCCCATAAATAATTGGTGGGACTCCCAGTAGAAAGATTGGTAAAATTAACTTGCAGCGGCACACATCCCGTAAGCTTATTGGCCGAAAAATTAGCCACCACTTGCGCATGCGTGCAAAAAGCAGCCAAAATGCCAATAAAAAGTAGTGTTAATTTGCTGCCGGTTAAGCGCTTCATGGTTAATTAGCTGCAAATTAAGATATTTAATTGAACTAAATTAGCGCATTGCCGATTTTAAAGATTAATTAACTATTATGAGAATACATTTTATATCTATTGGCGGGGCTGTAATGCATAACATGGCCATTGCCCTACATAAAAAAGGTTTTGTGGTAACAGGTACCGATGATGAGATTTATGAACCCGCAAAGTCGCGTTTAGCAAATTATGGTTTATTGCCAAAAGAAATGGGCTGGCAACCAAACTTAATTAACAAAGATATTGATGCCATTATCTTAGGAATGCATGCCCGCAAAGACAATCCAGAATTGTTAAAAGCACAAGAACTTGGTTTAAAAATATATTCCTTCCCAGAATATATGTATGAACAAACCAAAGATAAATTAAGAATTGTGGTGGGTGGGAGTCATGGTAAAACTACCACCACCGCCATGATTTTGCATGTGCTGCATTACCATAACATTGAATTTGATTATTTGGTAGGCTCGCAATTGGCAGGTTTTGAAACCATGGTAGGCTTTAGTAAAACCTCTAAAATTGCAGTGTTTGAAGGAGATGAATATTTAACTTCACCCATAGACCTTAGGCCTAAGTTTCATGTGTACCAAGCAAATATTGGCATCATTACAGGCATAGCGTGGGACCATATCAATGTTTTTCCTACCTACGAAAACTATTTAGAACAATTTGAAAAGTTTGCCAAAGATATTCCTGCTGATGGAGCCATTATTTATTGTGCCTCAGATGCAGAAGTAAATAAACTCTTGGTTCAAACCGAAACTGGGTGTGAAAAGATACCCTATGAAACGCCCGCTTTTAGCGTAGAAAATGGCAAATTCTTACTTCCGAGTTCGGTAACAGGCTTAACAGGTTCACTTCAACTTGCCTTTTTTGGAACCCATAACTTACAAAACATGATGGCTGCCAAGCATGCTTGTATTAAAGCAGGTTTGAACCAAACCCAATTTTTTGAGGCCATTGCCAGTTTTAAAGGAACAGCCAAACGTTTAGAAACATTAAAAGAAACACCAGAAAGTTTAATTATTCGTGATTTTGCGCATGCCCCTTCTAAATTAAAAGCAACAGTAAATGCCGTGAGAGAATTGTATCCAGAAAGAAAATTAATTGCCATTTATGAATTACATACCTACAGCAGTTTAAACAAAGACTTCTTGCCTCATTATAAAGACACTTTGGTTCAAGCCAATATAAGAGCTGTATTATTTAGTAAACATGCCTTGGAGGTTAAGAAAATGCCCATGCTTGATTCAACTGAAGTTGCAAACGGTTTTGGCGAAGGGGTAAATGTATTTACCGACAAAAATGAATTGCGAAAGTTTATTAAGGCACATTACACTGGCAAAGAAAACTTATTGTTAATGAGCAGCGGAACATTTGATGGTATGCCATTAGATTTTTAATCATAGTGAAACCTGCATTTTGCAATTAGAATTTCATCTTCCTTAATTTTATAAATTAAGCGGTGTTCTTGATCAATTCTTCTGCTCCAAAATCCCTTATATTTATATTTTAAGGGTTCAGGTTTTTCAATTCCAGAAAACGGATTTCGCGCAATGTCTTTTAATAATTCATTAATGCGGGCAAGCATTTTCATGTCTGTTTTTTGCCAATACAAATAATCTTCCCAAGATTCTTCAACAAAGACAAATTTCATTCTTCTATTAATTTTTTCTCAAATGAATCGCCCTTGTTTAGCTTCTTTATAGCATTATCTAATCGCTTTTCATTTTCTATAGAAGAAAGTTCATGATTGGTGGCTAAAAAAGAATTGTATTCATTTAAAGACATAATTACTATACCATTGTCTTTGCCCCTATTAATAATTAAGGTTTCAAAGTTTTGAGAAACTTTATCAAAATACTTTTTGATATCCTTCCTGAAATCTGAGATGGTTGCTGTTAACATTTTGTACAAAATTAAGTACAATAATAAGTACATAAATTTAAACTATCAAGATGTTTTTAGGTTTGAGATTAAAAATATAACTTAAATTTTTATTGGCACCATTGTTTTTAAATTTAATTGAATTTTTATATTTGATAACCCAAAACAAAAAAACAATGAAAAAAATTGCACTAATGATTGCCGCATTGGCATTCTTAACCGTATCATCTTGTAAAAAAGAAGATGAAAAAAAAACAACAACCCCTGCCAAAAGTAAAACAGAATTACTTACGGCAAAAGCTTGGAAAATGACAGCCTTTACAGTTAATCCAGGGATTACTTTTGTGCCAGGTGGACCAACTATTACTGATTTTTTTGCCCAATTAGAACCTTGTGAAAAAGACGACACAGAAAAATTTAATACAGGTGGAACTGGTGTTTCTGATGAAGGTGCTACAAAATGTGACCCTGCAGACCCCCAAACAGAATCCTTTACATGGGTTTTTAATCCTTCGGAAACAATTATAACAATTGATGGAGAATCTCAAAATATTATTCAATTAGATGAGACAACTTTCAAGAGTAGTGTAATTCTTGATGGCTCAGATATTGGTGGAACTGCTGGAGTTAAATATACACTTACAGGTACTTTTTCAAACAAATAATTAATCAATTATTCTTTCAAAAAAAGGGGCTTTCAGTTAAACTGAAAGCCCCTTTTTTTGATGCTTTTTTTCTTATAAGCTATTTAAGGAAGCTTGTAAAGCGGCCAATTTTTGCGCAGCATCCGAGCGTTTTTGTCTTTCTTTTTCTACCAACTCTGGCTTGGCATTGGCCACAAATTTCTCATTGCTTAATTTAGCATCTACAGATTGCATAAAGCCTTCTAAATATTCAATCTCTTTAGCAATCTTTTCTTTTTCTGCTGCTGCGTCTATTACCAAATTCAACTTCACATACACCTCATCCGTGTGGCAAGGCAACATCATGGTTGCCTCCTCTTGCGCTAAAACAAACCCTTTAAATTCAATATTGGCCAACTTGGTTATCAAACTTAAATAGCCTTCGTACCTAACTTGCTCCTGGGTTTTAATCCAAATGTCTAAGGTTTCTTTCGGACTCATTCCTTTGGCATTTCTTAGGTTTCTAATTTGGGTTATGCTCTCTGTTACATAACTCAAATCTAAAGAAGCTATGTTAGCAGTGTAGGCTGGCATAGTGGCAATACAAATAGATTCACCTTGCTTTCTTTCGGCTAATTGCTGCCAAATTTCTTCGCTTATAAAAGGCATAAATGGATGCAACACCTTCATTAAATCTTCAAATATTGCCACACAATCTGCATAAGCACTGGCATGAATGGCTTCGCCAAATGGTGGCTTAATCATCTCCAAATACCAAGCACAGAAATCGTCCCATATTAATTTGTAAACACTCATCAAGGCTTCACTTAATCGGTAGTCTGCAAACTTCTCTTCCAACTCTTGTAATACTTCATTTAAGCGGCCACGCATCCATTGCCCGCTTAAGGCTGCAGCGGCTATAGTTTCTTGGTTTACTTCTGTATCGGCTTGAACCGACCACCCTTTTACCAACCTAAATGCATTCCAGATTTTATTGGCAAAATTTCTTCCTTGCTCAACCTGACTCTCATCAAATAAAATATCGTTGCCCGCTGGAGAGCAAATTAACATACCCATACGCACGCCATCTGCGCCGTACTTGGCAATTAAATCTAATGGGTCTGGAGAATTGCCCAACGATTTACTCATCTTTCTGCGTTGCTTGTCTCTAACAATACCCGTATAATATACATTACTAAATGGCTTCTCTCCTCTCCATTCGTAGCCTGCCATAATCATTCTGGCTACCCAAAAAAACATAATTTCTGGGGCGGTAACCAAATCTTGCGTTGGATAAAAATAGTTTATCTCTTTGTTCTTAGGATCTTCAAATCCATCAAAAACAGAAATTGGCCATAACCACGAGCTAAACCAGGTGTCTAGAACGTCTTCATCTTGGTGCAATGGCTGCTGGCTGCTGGCATCTGGCATCTGGCCATTTTTGGATTGTGCTATTTGCATAGCCTCTTCAAGGGTTTTAGCAACTGCTACTAATTGGCCGGCTTCATTGTACCAAGCTGGAATGCGTTGTCCCCACCATAATTGGCGGCTAATACACCAATCTTTAATATTCTCTATCCAATGGCGGTAGGTATTTTTCATTTTGGCTGGATGAAACTTAACCTCATCATTCATTACAGATGTTAATACTTCTGGGTTACGCTCCATAAAAGCCTTCATATCTACCCACCATTGTAAACTCAACCTTGGTTCAATTACCGCACCTGTGCGCTCACTGGTGCCTACTTGGTTCTTATGTTCTTCTATTTTCTCAATATGACCAGCCTCTTCTAAATCTATGGCAATTTGTTTTCTTACTACAAATCTATCTTTGCCTATATACCTCGCATCTTGAGCATTCTCATTTATTAAACCATCATCAGTTAAAACATCAATTACTTCCAACCCATGCTTTTGCCCAATGGCATAATCATTTTGGTCGTGGGCAGGAGTTACCTTTAAGCAGCCCGTTCCAAAGGCTGGGTCTATATATTCATCTGCAATTATTGGAATTTCTCTATTGATAAAAGGCACCAAGCATTTCTTACCCAACAAGTCTTTGTAACGTTCATCACTTGGGTGAACGCAAATAGCTACGTCTGCTAAAATAGTTTCTGGGCGCGTAGTGGCAACGGTCATATATTTACCCGAACCATCTGCCATAAAATAACGTACATAATACAGTTTAGATTGAACCTCTTTATGTATTACTTCTTCATCGCTTAAAGCAGTTTTGCCTTGTGGATCCCAATTAACCATGCGCAAGCCGCGGTATATTAAACCTTTGTTGTATAAATCTATAAATACTTCAATAACTGCTTCGCTCAGCTTGGGCTCCATGGTAAAGCGAGTGCGTTCCCAATCGCAGCTAGCGCCTAGTTTCTTTAATTGTTCCAGAATTATTCCACCATATTTTTCTTTCCAATCCCAGGCATGTTTTAAGAAATCTTCTCTACTTAAATCAGATTTTTTAATTCCTTTCTCGCGTAACAATTGCACCACTTTTGCCTCTGTTGCAATAGAAGCATGGTCTGTGCCTGGCACCCAACAAGCATTCTTGCCTTGCATACGGGCGCGGCGTACCAACACATCCTGAATGGTATTGTTTAACATGTGCCCCATATGCAATACTCCAGTTACATTGGGTGGAGGAATTACAATGGTATAGGGTTCAACACCCTCTTTTACAGTGGCGTGAAAAAATTTATGGTCTAACCAATATTGGTTCCACTTATCTTCAAAATCTTGTGGTGTGTATGTTTTAGCAAGTTCCTTCATTTTTCAAT
>JBIKKC010000277.1:0-2920 GCA_044360615.1 Bacteroidia bacterium
AACCTCCAAATCTCGCATTTTTCCCTCTTCAAAAATTAGCCTTACTGCGGTGTTTACCTTCTGAAAGCCATGCCTGCCGCAGGCTCCTGGGTTCAACAAAAGCCAGTTAAATTGTGCATCTTTCATTACACGTAAAATATGGGAGTGTCCACAAATGAGCAATTGTGGAGAATATTTTTCCACTTCTTTTCTAAATGCGGGTGCATAATGCCCCGGATAACCCGCAATATGGGTGATTAAAACTTCCACCCCTTCGCAGTTAAAAGCTAAATATTCTGGATACTTACTTCTTATTTTTGGGTCATCAATATTTCCAAAAACACCTCTAATAGGTTTAAACTTTTCTAAGGCAGGAGCTACCTCTTCGCCCCAGTCTCCAGCATGCCAAACTTCATCACAGTTTTCGAAGAATGAAAACAGTGCCGGGTCTAAATATCCATGGGTATCACTTAAAATTCCAATTCGTTTCATAAAAAATAAGCATCTTTGAACCAATGTTAAGTATCACAATTCTCATTATCCTAGTAACTGCAATAATAAGCATACCGGCCTTTACCAATCATAAATTAATGAATGCCGGAATTTTGTATCCATTTATTATGCAAAAGCCCAACCAATGGTACCGCTTTATTAGTAGTGGGTTTTTACATGCAGATTGGATGCACCTGCTAATAAATATGTTTGTGTTGTATAGCTTTGGTACAATGGTAGAAAATTACTACAGCTATTTTTTTGGTTCAAACGGTACTTGGCTCTTTATTTTATTGTACTTAAGTAGTTTGGTTGCAGCCTCTGCCAGTAGCTATTACAAGAACCAGCATAATTCTAGTTATCGCTCTTTAGGTGCTTCTGGTGCGGTTTCTGCCATTACCACAGCGAGTATTTTATTTGCCCCAACAGCTAAAATATACCTTTACGGCTTTATAGCCCTTCCTAATATTGTAGCCGGCGTTTTATATTTAGTGTATTCACAATATGCTTCTAGAAATGCCAACGATCATATTAACCACGAAGCACATTTCTATGGTGCACTCTATGGCATTGCCTTTACTTTGGTAGCTAAGCCTCGAATTTTCTTTTATTTTTTAGAGCAATTCTAAAGCATGAACCCCATTCTTATAGCCCAAGGGCTTCCATAAATTGAGGTGTTTTGATCCCAAAGTACATCGTATAAAACAAAGATAAAGCCACCAGACCTACCCCCGTAGCCACCTCCTACAAATAGTTGATTTACCCAATGGCGTTCTTCTTTGTTAGCAATTGAATTGAACCGAGAATAGTTTATAGGTTGGTATTCTCCGTGCAAAAACAAAGAAGGCAATAGTTGTTGCCTAGCAAATAGGATAGGCCCATAAATATTTGAACTATATTTTTTAGTACCTGTTGCAGTATTTACAGTATAAGATTGATAAATATAGGTAGCCCCAACACCAGCCATGGTTTTTGGTAATACATAATAACCTACCATGGGTTGCAACATTATGAACATACCGCCATTGGCAAATGAAGCTCCCACATTACCCCCCAAAGATAATTTATCTTTATCAAATCCCTTTTTATTGGATTCGTATTTTTTCAATTCTTGTTCCTTTTTAGCTTCCTCTTCGTCAAGTTCCTGCATTTTGCGTTGGGCGTTTAAAACAGTGCTAAAGCTGCTAATGAGTAGTAATAAGATGACAAACCTTTTCATAATGGGCAAAAATAAATGAATTAACTCGATAAAATTAAGTATTTGTTTTATTAATTCGCACTGCATTCAACGCAAAGAATTATGACTAAAGTACACAACTTTTCGGCCGGACCAGCAATTTTACCTCAGTCGGCTATTGATGCTAGCATCCAAGCCTTACAAAATTTTTCGGGAACAGGGTTATCTCTGTTAGAGGTTTCTCACCGTAGCAAAGAGTATGAAGCCGTTGTAGCAGAGGCTTGTCAATTGGTAAAAGATATCTTAAACCTAGGTTCAGATTACGAAGTAATTTTTTTACAAGGTGGTGCTAGTTTGCAGTTTGATATGATTCCAATGAATTTTTTACCTTCTGGTAAATCTGCTGCTTATGTAAATACTGGTGTTTGGGCCAGCCGTGCCATAAAGGAGGCCAAAATGTTTGGTGAAGTTAATGTATTAGCGTCTAGTGAGGATAAGAATTTTTCTTATATCCCTAAAGATTATAGCATCCCTGCAGATGCTGCTTACTACCATTGCACAAGCAACAATACCATCTACGGTACAGAGATGTTTAGCTTCCCAGCTTGCCCAGTGCCATTAGTTTGCGACATGAGCTCAGATATTTTTAGTCGCCCATTTGATGCTTCTAAATTTGATATGATTTATGCTGGAGCCCAAAAAAATATGGGTCCTGCAGGCACTACCTTGGTTATTATTAAAAAGTCTTTTTTAGAGAAAGCCAATGCAAAAGTGCCTACTATGCTTAATTATAAAATACATATAGAAAATGGAAGTATGTATAATACCCCAAGTGTATTTGCCATTTTTGTTTGTATGCACACCTTAAGATGGATTAAAGAAATGGGCCTAGAGGCTATGGAAACTAGAAATAAAGCCAAAGCCGATTTATTGTATGCAGAAATAGATCGAAATAGTTTGTTTATGGGCACCGTGGCAAAAGAAGATAGAAGCCGCATGAATGTTAACTTTGTTTTAAATGACAAAGCACACGAAGAACCTTTCTTAAAGTTTTGTGCAGCAAAGAATTTAAGCGGCTTAAAAGGCCACAGATCTGTAGGCGGTTTAAGAGCATCTTTATACAATGCCTTGCCAATAGAAAGCGTACAAGCCTTAGTAGATGCCATGCAGGAATACGAAAAAAATAACTCTTAACTTTAAACTCTTAACTCTTAAACATGATAAGAATATTAGCCAACGATGGAATAGACCAAAGCGGAAAGCAAATTTTAG
>JBIKKC010000080.1:0-9302 GCA_044360615.1 Bacteroidia bacterium
AAATATTGGCCTTCCAAATTTAGTACGCAGCAGATTTCTTTTTAATTATTTAATAACCCCAATTTTCCTTGCTTCTTCAAAAAAGTTTGGAAACGACTTTTCTACCGAAGCAATTTCTGATAGGTGAATTACGCCAAGTTTTATGGCCATTAGGCTAAATGCCATTACCATTCTGTGGTCTTCATAGGTGTTAATAATGGGGGAGTTGTGCAGCGCAATTCTTGGGTTACCGGCATAAGTTAAGGTGCCTGCCGCGGGCATTTCTATGTCATAGCCCAATTGGTTCAAACCTTCTTTTAATGCTAAAACCCTATCACTTTCTTTTACTTTTAAACTTTCTAAGCCAGAAATGTTAAAAGCAATATGGCTCCCAGCTAAGCCACACACCAAGGCTGGAGCCAAATCTGGGTAATCACTTAAATCGTATTTTACTATTTCTGAGGGTAGTTGCTTTTTGTTTGAAGTAATATAAACGCCTTCTTTTTCTTGCATTACAGCCATTCCTAAATCATGCATCCATTGCGCTATTTGCTTATCGCCTTGCAAGCTATCTAATTGCAGGCCCTCCAAGAAAAGTTCCGCATCACAGGCTAATAAAGCAGCCTCAAAGAAAAATGCAGCACTGCTCCAGTCTCTTTCTATGCTATACCTTTGAAGAGTTGAAGCAAATTTTCCATCGCATTTTATTTCTTTAAAATCTGATGTATAGTTTAGGTTCAACCCAAAATGTTGCAGGAGTTTAGCCGTCATTTCTATATACGGCGTACTTACTGCTTTTCCTTTTAAGCTTATTTCTAAACCTTGCTCCATTAGCGGAGAAACTAACATAAGGGCAGAAACAAATTGACTGGATAAATTAGCTTCTACGGCAATTTTTCCTCCCTTCAAAGTTTTTCCTTCAATCAATATGGGTAAGCTACCTTCCTTATCTAAGTAAGTTATATTTGCGCCTATGGCTTGCAAGGCATCTACCAAACCCTTAATGGGCCTTTGTTTTAGTCGTTCACTTCCTGTAAGTATTTTTTTTGAACCACGTGTTGCTGCAAAAAATGCCATCAAAAACCTTAAGCAGGTTCCAGCATTTTTTAAGTTGATGGTTTCTGCATTTGAGGCTAATGCCTCTTTTAAAATAAGTGTATCGTCTGCATCAGAAAGATTTTCTAAAATTGGTTCAGGCAATTGCAAATACCTATAAGCTGCTGCTAAAATTAGTGCCCTATTGCTTAAACTTTTTGAATATGGTAAATTTATGCTAGCCTGTAACTGTTGCTGTGCACTGCTTATTTGAAAGGCCATTATGCCAGATTTTGATAGTATTCTAACGACTCAATAATTAACTTATCATGGCAATTCACATCAATTTTAGGCTTTCCAATTCGTTTTAAAAGGGTGAAGTTTATGAGGCCATCCTTGTTTTTCTTATCATTACGCATGAAGCCTAAAAGTTCTTCGTAATTCAATTTCTTCTGATATTTAGAAAATCGCTGTCTGTAAAATTTGCTTATCATTTCTAATTCAGATGAAGATAACTTCTCTATGGCCTTACTAATATAAGCTTCGCAAATCATACCAATGGCAATGGCTTCTCCGTGTTTAAGTGGAACTTTATCATGTAAAATGGAGGCGCTTTCAATGGCATGACCAATGGTATGTCCAAAATTGAGAGTCTTTCTAATGTCTTTTTCAAAAGGATCCTTTTTAACAATTTGTGCCTTTATTTTAATAGATTGAAAGATTAATGAAGGCATTTTATCAAACCCAATTTCTTTGGTAGCTACTAATTTATCAAATAAATCTTTGTCCGAAATAAGGGCATGTTTGCTTAATTCGGCCATCCCATTTCTCATCTCTTCAACTGGTAAGGTTCTTAAAAAGTTGGGGTGAATAAGGATATATTTTGGGTGTTGAAAAAAGCCAATAACATTTTTATATGCATGGAAGTCAACCCCTAACTTACCGCCAATGGATGCGTCTACCATGCCTAACAAGGATGTAGGAATATTTATAAAATCAATTCCTCGTTTAAATGCTGCTGCACAAAAACCACCTAAATCAGAAATTACACCACCACCTAAATTGATTAAAACTGCCCTACGGTCGGCTCGGTTTTGCTGCAAAGCTGTCCAAATTTTTTCTGCTTGAGCCAAGGTCTTATGCTGCTCCCCTTCTGGAATAACGATGGTTATGTAATTTACAAGAGAAGGACTCAAAATAGGCCAACAATATTTGTAAGTATTGTTATCCATGAGAACAAAAACCTTGGAATATTCGTTCTCTATTAAAATTTCGGACAAGAAATCTAGTACCCCTTCGCCGAGAAATATTTTAAATTCTTTATGAATTATTTCTTTCATGTCTTAGTTTGTACTTACTTTCTTAATTTCGTATCGCAATAATAGTTAATCATTTGTTAATAAACATTAGTCAACCACCATTTTTACGCATGCCCAAGCAAATAGATTTTACAGATACAAAAGTAGCCTTCCAAGCCAGGAACAACAAAGAGTTAAGAAATTCATATTTATTATTTAAAGCCATCGGCTATAACGCCTTGGTTCAACTTGGACCTAAATTAGTTGATATTGGGTTTAAGTTAAGATTACCAATTAAGGGTATCATTCGTAAAACCGTTTTTCACCAGTTTTGTGGAGGAGAAAGTGTAGCAGATTGCGAGAAAACTATCCAACAGATGCATAAATATAAAGTTGGAACCATCCTAGATTACTCGGTGGAAGGTGAAGAACATGAAAGTGTTTTTGATGAAACTGCAAAAGAAATCATACTTACAATTGAAAAAGCTGCTGGTAATCCTGCTATTCCATTTTCTGTATTTAAGGTAACAGGTGTAGCTCGTTTTGCGTTGTTGCAAAAATTAAATGAGAACCAAAAATTAACAGAGGATGAATTGTCAGAATTTGAAAGGGTAAAGCAGCGAATTCAATCTATATGTAAAAAAGCGTATGAGTTAAAGGTAAGGATTTTTATAGATGCAGAAGAAAGTTGGATTCAAGATACTATAGATGGTTTAGCCTTAAGCATGATGTTGCTTTACAATAAAGAGTGTGCCATTGTATTTAATACCATTCAGTTTTACCGTCATGATAGGCTAGAATTTCTTAAGAAATCTATTGCCCATGCTAAAGATATGGGATACTTTTATGGCGTTAAGTTAGTACGGGGCGCTTACATGGAAAAGGAAGCCGAAAGAGCTCTCAGCCTAGGATATTCTAATCCTATTCAACCTTCTAAACAGCATAGCGATAACGACTATAATGCAGGTCTGAAAGTTTGTATAGAAAATATTTCTTTAGTTTCTATTTGCGCAGGTACGCACAATCAACAAAGTTGTGAGTATTTAATTGAATTGATGCAGCAAAACCAAATTGCGCCAAACGACCAACGCATATATTTTTCACAGCTTTATGGAATGAGCGATAACTTAAGTTACAATTTGGGCAATGCTGGCTATTGTGTGGCAAAGTATTTACCATACGGCCCTGTAAAATCTGTTTTGCCTTATTTGTTTAGAAGGGCACAAGAAAATACCAGTGTTCAAGGTCAGGCCGGACGAGAGCTAAGCCTTATTACAGCCGAATTGCAAAGAAGGAAAAGGGCCTAAACTTTATGAACCAAATGGTTTATGGCATAGAAGAATTAAATGCGGCTGCAGATTGGTTAATAAGCCAAGCAAAAGGTTACCAAATTTGGTGTTTTTATGGTGAAATGGGTTCAGGAAAAACTACGCTGATAAATGCTTTGGCAAAGAGAATGGGTGTAGCCGATGCCATTTCTAGCCCAACATTTTCTTTGGTAAACGAATACGAAGCACCGCTTAATAAAATTTATCACTTCGATTTTTATAGGATCAAAGATATTTCTGAGGCTTATGATATGGGCTATGAAGATTATTTTTATAGTGGAGCCTTATGTTGGATAGAATGGCCAGAAAAAATAGAAAGCCTATTGGAAGGAGAATCCTATTTACGTATTCAAATAAAATTATCAGAAAATAAGCGATTACTTGAGGTAGGAATGATGGAAAAATAAAAGTATTTCATAACTTTGGTTCCTATCTTAAGCTACCGATATGACCGAGAATTCCTTATTTGGTTTTAGTGATTTAGCCAAGCAAGCAAGTTTACAACCCATGGAGGCTTTGCTTGAAAAAAAGCAGCCCCACAAAGCCTTGTATATTGGCGTGCCTAAAGAAATTACACTTCAAGAACATAGAATAGGATTAACGCCATCTAGTGTTCAACTACTTGTTAATAATGGTAATGAAGTTTGGATTGAAACCAATGCAGGCAAAGATGCTATGTTTACTGATAAAGAATATAGCGATGCAGGAGCCAAGATTTGTTATAATAGAGAAGAGGTTTTTAAGGCCGATGTAATTGTTAAAGTTGAACCACCCACACTAGAAGAAGTAAACTGGTTAGATGCAGAGAAGCTTTTAATATCGGCCTTGCAACATGGCGCCAGAAGTGAGTCGTATGTTAGAAATTTAATGTCGCGTAAAATTAATGCCATAGGTTTTGAGTATTTAAAAGATGAAAGTGGCTTATATCCTATTGTTAGAAGTTTAAGTGAGATTGCAGGATTAACAGCTATTTCTATTGCTTCGGAACTGTTAAGCAAGAATAGCGGAGGCAAGGGAGAAATGTTAGGTGGTGTAGCCGGAATTCCTCCCACAGAAGTTGTGATATTAGGGGCAGGCACAGTTGGCGAATTTGCTGCCAAAGCCGCTTTAGGTAAAGGTGCAATGGTAAAGGTGTTCGACCATTCCTTGGCTAGGTTAAGAAGATTGCAAAACAACTTAGGAAGAGATGTTTTTACATCTCTTATTCACCCTAAGATATTGCAAAAGGCCATTGTTAATGCCGATGTTTGTATTGGTTGCATAAGAAGTGAAGAAGGACGCTCGCCAGTTATTGTAAGCGAAGAACTAGTGTCGCAAATGAAACCCAATAGTGTAATTTTAGACATTAGCATAGACCAAGGTGGTGTTTTTGAAACCTCGGAACTTACTACCCATGCCAATCCAACCTTTAAGAAGCACGATATCATACACTATTGCGTGCCCAATATTACCAGCACGGTTTGCAGAACTGCCTCTTATGCGTTAAGTAATGTAATTACACCCTTGCTGCTCAGAATTTCTGAAGCCAATAGTTTACCAGAGTTTCTTTTTAATAATCCTGAGGTGCGCAATGGTGTGTATATTTATAAAGGAAACTTAACCAATAAGCATCTTGGTAAAAGGTTGAGTATCTACAACAAAGATCTTGATTTACTATTAGCAGCGCATGTTTAGATTTAGGCAAGTTAAATTTTTTAAACAGCATAGAATCAGCTTGTAAAGTAATCAACAGGGGTGTTGACAGAAGGTGGATTAGTTGCCATTCCCATTCTCGTAATTTGGAGTTAGCATAATTGTTTCACGCTAGATAGAAAGGTGTTTCACAGAACATGTTTCAAAAGTTAGGGGAAAGATAATTAGCTTAAAAATTCTCAAACCTCATTGTGGATAACCGATAATATGGAAATCAGGTATTTAGGACATTCTTGTTTTACAATAAAAACGCAAGGCAAAACCCTGTTGTTCGATCCCTTTATTAGCGGCAATGATTTGGCAAAAGGTATTCAATTGGCTTTTACTGCTTTTGAAAAACTAGGTTCAAACTTAACTTTAATGAAAATTGGCGAGCAACTCGCAGTATAATATTATGACCAAAATAATCTCAATTGTAAACCAAAAAGGTGGGGTAGGTAAAACCACTACTGCCATTAATTTAGCAGCTAGTTTAGCGGTTTTAGAATTTAAAACTTTGGTAATTGATGCCGACCCACAGGCTAACACTTCATCTGGGCTTGGGTTCGACCCAAAAGAAATTCGTACAGGTTTGTATGAAGTATTGGTAAATGAGGTTCCGGCAAAGGATGCCATTCTTAAAACAAGCTTCAATTACCTAGATATTCTACCTTCTAATATTGATTTAGTGGGTGCAGAAATTGAATTAATTAATGTGCCAAACCGCGAACGTATTATGCGTTATGCCATAGATAAGGTAAAAAGAGCTTATGATTTTGTTATCATAGATTGTTCGCCTTCTTTAGGTTTAATTACTACCAATTCTTTGGTGGCTAGCGATTCGGTTATTATACCAGTTCAATGCGAATACTTTGCCTTGGAAGGTTTAGGTAAATTACTAAATACAGTAAAAATAATTCAAAGTAATTTGAATACCGAATTGCAAATAGAAGGTTTATTACTAACCATGTATGATATGCGTTTGCGCTTGAGCAATCAGGTGGTAGAAGAAGTTAAAATGCATTTTCAGGACTTGGTTTTTGATACCATTATTCAACGCAATACAAAGTTATCTGAGGCGCCAAGTTTTGGGTTGGCAGTTATAGCGCATGATGCAGAAAGTAAAGGTGCCATTAATTATTTGAACCTTGCAAAAGAGTTATTGCAAAAAAATGGATTAACAAAATCATCGGCGATGGAGTCGAATCACGAATTAAATTAGTAGAAAAGAACGCATGAGCAACAAGCAAAGAAATGCCTTAGGCAGAGGCTTAAGTGCCTTATTAGAAAATAGCAATACAGACATTACAGCTAATGAAAGCAAGCCTTTACATTCTATTAGCGAAATTCCGATTTCACAAGTACAAGCCAATCCTTTTCAGCCTAGAGAAGAGTTTGATGAGGTTGCCTTAAATGAATTAGCGGATTCCATAAAAATTCATGGCATTATTCAACCTATTACGGTTAGGAAATTAGGCTATGATTCCTATCAAATTATTAGTGGTGAACGCAGAACTAGAGCTTCTCGTTTAGCAGGTTTAACAACTATACCGGCCTTCATAAGATTGGCAGATGACCAAGGCATGTTAGAGATGGCCTTAATAGAAAATATTCAGCGCGAAGAATTAAATGCTATGGAAATCGCCTTTAGTTACAAGCGCTTGGTAGATGAGTGCAGTTTGAACCAAGAGCAGTTAGGTGAAAGAGTAGGGAAGAACCGCTCTACCGTTAATAACTACCTACGATTGCTAAAACTTCCAGATAATATTCAAGCCGCCATTAGAGATGCGCAAATTTCTATGGGGCATGCCCGTGCTATTATCAATATCGATAATGGCGATGAACAGCAATTCTTGTTTCAAAAAATGGTAGAAGAGGGGATGTCGGTAAGGCAAATAGAAAACTTAGTGCGCAGTGCCAACGAAAGAAGAGAAGTGGAAGAAGAGGAAAAAAGGCCTGAACCAAAGGCTAAAAAAACAGAATTGCCTCCTGTACTTTATGAGATTCAAAAATCGTTAAGCAGCAAGTTAGATGTTAAAGTTAAGATAAATGCCGATGAAAGAGGAAGAGGAAATGTTCAAATCCCTTTTAAATCGCAGCAAGATCTTAAGCGTATTATTGATTTGCTTTGATAAAATATATTCTTATAACGTTCACCTTACTCACATTTGTTGGTTCAACCCTGGCCCAACAAATAGATACCACGGCGGCTAAGCCAGTTGCCAAGCCTTTGGAAGATAATAGACCAAAAAAGGCAACGCTGTATGCGTTAATACCGGGTGGTGGACAGATTTATAACAAAAGTTATTGGAAAGTACCAGTTATTTATGTTGGGTATGGTGTGCTTGTTTACAGTTATATGTTTTATAGTAATGAATATAATTTGGTTAGAGAGGCTTACAAGCAAACGATTAATGGCGAAACGGTAACGAATCCAGATTATGCAAATGTACCAGAGGACATGCTTTATAATTTACGTGAAAGCTACAGAAAAAACAGAGATTTATCGGCAATTGGAATTGCAGGTTGGTATGCTTTGGGCATTATAGATGCGGCAGTGGAGGCCCATTTGAAGGAATTTGATGTGGGTGATAATTTGTCGTTAAGAGTGAAACCCAGTTATCAAATTGCCCAAACTGGCTTGCCAAATTTTGGGGTAAAAATACAGGCCAGATTTTAGTAAATTGATAAGTGTTGGAGAAATACCTTTAAAACCTTATTTTTAAAAATTGAATTGTTATTATAAAATATTAAGCACATGAGAATTGCATTGCTAGGTTATGGCAAAATGGGCATGGCCGTTGAAAAAGTGGCGATAGCCAAAGGTCATGAAATTGTATACAAGGTGGACCTAGAAAACGCCTATGATTTTATGCCCGTGAGTTTAAAGAAGGTAGATGTTGCCATAGATTTTAGCATGCCTACTGCTGCCGTTGATAATATTTTAAAGTGCTTTGAAGTCCAAATTCCCATTGTGGTTGGCACCACAGGATGGTATGATCAATTTGATTTAATTAAGCAACAATGTGAAGCCGAAGGGCAATCTTTAGTGCATAGTACTAATTTTAGTATTGGTGTAAATTTATTCTATAAAATGAATAGGATTTTAGCATCAATGATGCACCATTTCGATGCCTATGATGTTAGAATAGAGGAGGTGCACCATACTGCTAAACAAGATCATCCAAGCGGAACTGCTTTAAGTTTGGCCAAGCAAATTATGGATGAACTTCCAAACAAGACCGTGATAAAAGATAGGTTATTATTTGGTAAAGACATTGACCAGCCAGGGCAAAGTGCTAAACCTCACGAGTTGTTAATAGAATCGTATAGAGAAGGTGATGTTACCGGATTACACAAAGTAATTTACGAATCTGTGATAGACACCATAGAGATTACCCATGATGCCCGCTCTCGTTATGGTTTTGCCAAAGGGGCATTAATGGCTGCAGAATGGATACAAGGCAAAAAGGGCATTTATAACATGGATGATATCCTTAACCTCGACGAAATAATAAAATATTAACCGCTTAATTTCCGATTTTTCCTTTAATCAATTCGCTAATATTATTTTATACATATTAGCGTTTCAACAACTATTCGAATTATAAAAATATGGCCGCAAATAAAGAATTTAATCTCAAGGAAACCTTTTTCAATTATTACAAAAGCCCTAAAGAATTTTCTAAAAAGCAATGGATTGTTATTAGTATTTGGTGTTTTCTAAATATAGTAATTGGGGCATTATATCTAAGTGCTGGCGCAAGCATAGGCTTGGCTTTAATGAATGTTATTTATGGTTGCGCTTTGATCCTACTCTATTTTTCTCGGATTCTAGCTTTCCTAATTTCTCCTTTCATTTTTGTGGTTTTATATGTGTTATCTTTAGTAAGATTAGTAGAAAAACCAGATCATAAATTGGTGTACGAATGGTCTGATGCGCTTTGGTTTGCTACATTAGCTGCCACGGTTATTCGTTCTTATTTTATTG
>JBIKKC010000278.1:0-2908 GCA_044360615.1 Bacteroidia bacterium
TTCCGGCATTAAGTAGGCCAAGATCTCCTTCCCAAACATCTTTGCTACCATAAGGATCACTAAAATCGAATTGAAGGGTAAAAACTACTTTATCAGTTAATTTATGAGCATAACCTAGTGCCACCATATATCCTATGTTGGCAGTTGATTTTTTAAAGTCGCGATTTGAAGGGCTATTTATCTCGCTTTGGGAGCGTAAAAAACCAATGCCTGTGCGAAGAAATATTTCAGATTTATCACCAATGGGCAGGTAAAATTTGGGACTGATCATCACATTGGAATGCCTAGCTGTAACCTCGGCTTTTTCATTGTTTAGCACCAAGGTTCCGTTTGCCTTCAATGAAGTCAGCATGGTTGCTGCATGTGTTTCGATTCCCAAATACTTGTTAAATCGATAACCAACACCCAAGTTTACTTTTGGAGTCCATTGAGATGCAGACTCTTTTACCATGAATTTCAGTCCGTCCTCAGACCTTGCAAGACCTGCCGAAGCGTGTACATAAAGCGTTTTGTTCGGAAGAGTTTGCGCAATGACTTTAATACTCGAAGCACAAAAAAGAAAGAAAAGACAAAGTTTAATTAAACGGCTCATTCGATTAAGGTTTAAAAATTATACCCAAACCTCAATGAACCTAGCATAAAAGGTGTTTCACCTACTTCTTTTGTTAAAGTTTCATCCTCGTAAATAGGCCAAGGGTTTGATTTATAAATTACACCTGCTATGCCAAATTGAGGCAGGATATACAATTTCTTTTTAGCAAACTCAAATTTGTATCCAATATATCCTGTAACTAACCAATCAAAGCTTCTGTAATTTTTTCCAGTGGTTACATGATTTTGCAATACTCCCATGCCGGTAGTTTGACTATATTCAAGATGAAGTCCTTTCCAAAAATATTGCCTGTATCCACTAGCGATGCTATAATCGGCAAAGCCTTCCCCTTCTGTGGCACGATCTTCGGGGAAATCGATGTTCAATCCAACATAAGCATCACCACGTAAATGCCCTTTCTGCCAAAGTTTTACTACAAAGTGTGTTCGTGTGGTTTGCACTAAAAATGGCCAGAGGATATCTGTTTCCACACTGTATTTGCTTTCTTTTTGCTCTGTTTGTGCAATAACGGAGTTAGTAATTAAACTAACTATTCCGAGAATGAGAAGTGATTTTTTCATTGTCCTATTTTTTTTAATCAATAATAGGACAAAGGTATATAGTCAAAAAAGCAGAAGTTGTTGACCAAAGTCAATAAATGATTTAAATGCTAAATTTATTTACGTGCTCTAATACGACTTAATGTTTCTGGTTTAACACCAAGATAGGAAGCAATCATATACTGTGGTACTTCATTTAGTAACCTTGAATTTCTTACAATCAACGCTCTATATCTTTCTTCTGGGGTATGAAACATAAAAGAGTCAAGCCGACTGGCTACCATAAGATATAAATTTTCAGCAATCAGTCTGCCAAGTCGTTCTATATTTTTATGTTTATCGTATAAAGAATTGAGTTCTTGCAAATTGATTTTATAAATAACTGAATCTTGCATCGCTTCAATATAGTGGTCTGAAGGTTTACCAGTTAAAAAACTTCTATAATTGGATACGAAATCACCTTTAAAATTAAAGGCAATGATTTTTTCTATACCGTCCTTGTCGTAATAAAATCTAAAACTCCCTTCATGGATAAATGCGATAAAATTGCAATGCTCGCCTGGTTTAAGTATTTGTTCGTTTTTAGCAATGGTCGCCTTTACGATGCACTTTTCAAAGTCTGCCCATTCTGAGTCATTCAGTTTTATAAATTTATTGAAATATAGTCTTAAAGTTTCCAATTGTTCTGTGTCTTTTTATGCTTGTGCCTAACCTTTAGACTTGTAACCAAATCTAAAAGTAAATTACATTTACATAGAAAAGAATTAACCGAAAGCAGGGCGACCTATGCGCTAACAAGGTTTTTAGATCTATAAAACGATATAGAGCCCCGCTTTCCGGTTATGTTACGACTCAAATAGATATTAGGGTTTATGGCCCATTATAAAGGTTTTGAGACTTACATAACCTTGGTTAACTCGTTTTCCCTAATTGTAAAATTATGAATGTAAAACCACAAATCCAACAAACATTTATTGGAACCGATGTTTCCAAGCTTACGATAGATGTAAGCATTATTACTATTGATGGCTTTCATCACTACCAACAATTTGATAACAATGTAAAAGGCTTCAGGAAGCTTGAATCCTGGTTGAAATCAACCAATCTTTTCAGCTTTGATACAGCATTGTTCTGCATGGAACATACAGGGATTTACACCCGTGAGTATGTTAATTATCTACTACTTCATGATGCAAAAGTATAGATGGAATCCGCCCTTCATTTGAAAAGAAGTATGGGCATGACCAGAGGTAAAAATGATAAAATTGACTCTTATCGGATTGCCCGGTATGCAATGACCAATGCAGATAAAGTAAAGCTTGTATCGTTGTCAAATAAAACATTGATATTAATAAAAGACTTAATGAGTAACCGCGATAGGATCAACAAAAGTTGCCAGTCCATTAAGGTATCAATCCGCGAAATGGAGCGTGTAGATAAAACCACCGGCAAAGAATTAAACAGGTTAAATAAAGCAGCATTAAATGGACTGGCTAAAAGTAAAGCTACAATTGAAAAGCGTATTCTTGAATTGATTAATCAAGATGATGAACTTGAAGTCAACACTTCACCTAGCAGCATTGTCTTCAACTCGGTACGTACCCGATATCAAACAATACTACGAACGTAAAAGGGAATGGTTACCACAAATTTCGCCATAGCACTTTACTTCAAAAATAAACTTTTCTGCCGTTTCTTTTTCCTTAAAAGCTTCAAGCCCTTATTGCCGCCAAACGCGTGTTATGCCTTGCCCCTT
>JBIKKC010000081.1:0-9278 GCA_044360615.1 Bacteroidia bacterium
TGTCTTGTTGCCATTTCTTTGTTTTATGTTTCTACTTTGAAACGGTCAACATATTTCAGGACCCGACATAGTAATCGGAATTGGTTTTACTATGGACCATGGACTATGGACCATCGACCATATGAGCATAGACCATAGTTGGTGGACTTGTTTTTACTATCGACCATGGACTATAGACCATGGACCCTCTTAAATTCCGAATCCGTAATAACCCTTGCTGCCATCTGGGTTAATGCCTTCGAGCAGAATGCCACCCTTTTTATTTTCTAGAATGTCTTTTACTTGGGTAACAGTAGATACAGGAGTTTCGCCAATTTTAATAACTACAAAGCCGTTGGGTACACCTGCTTTTTTTAGAGAACTTCCATCTCCAACTTTTTTAACACGCACACCATTGGCAATTTTTAGTTTAAGACGTTCTTCTCTTGGAATGGTTTCAAATTCACAACCTAAAACTTTGTTATTCTCGGTTTTTTCTGCGAGTGCTACGCTTGTTTTTCCCTCCTTACTTTTTAGGGTGGCAGTAAATTCTAAACGTGAACCCTTTCTTAATACGCCCACTAGAACTTTGTCGCCAGGGCTTTTCTTGCCTACTTTTTCTTGGAGTTCGTTGGTGGTTTTAACAGCTTCTCCATCAATACTTACAATAACATCTTTATTTTTTATGCCAGCGGCTTCAGCTGCGCTATTTTCATTTACCTGAGCTACATATACTCCTTTTACTTCGCTTAAGCCTTCTTTTTCTGCTAGCTCATTGGTTACATCTTGTATTTGTACGCCCAATAGGCCGCGTTGAACCGAACCAAATTTACGAAGGTCTTCTACAACTTTTTTCATGAGATTGGAAGGAATTGCAAAAGCGTAACCTGCGTATTGTCCTGTTTGAGAAGCAATAGCAGTATTGATGCCAATCAATTTTCCATCTACACTTACAAGGGCTCCTCCAGAGTTTCCTGGGTTAACGGCTGCATCTGTTTGAATAAAAGACTCGATGGCATATTGTGTTTCAGGGTTTCTAGGATCGCGGATAAGGTTAAGTCCACGGCCTTTAGCACTTACTATACCAGCGGTTACGGTTGATGTTAAATTGAAGGGATTACCCACGGCTAATACCCATTCACCCACCTTTACTTCGTCGCTATTGCCTAGAACAGCAAAGGCCAATGATTTTTCATCGATATGTAAAAGGGCTAAATCGGTATTTAAATCTTTGCCAAGGAGTTCCGCATCATACTCGCGTTTATCGTTTAGAATTACTTTTATTTTAGTGGCTCCATCAATTACATGGTTGTTGGTTACAATATAACCATCTTCCGAAATAATAACGCCAGAACCAGAACCAACTCTAGGGCCTTGAGGAATGCTAAAGCCAAAAAAACCGCCGAAAGGGTCTTCCATTTGATTTTGAGAAGGATTACTGGTTGTTACAATGTGCACAACCGTTGGGGTTACTAAATCTGCCACTTCTACAAAATTAGGTCTGCCAGGCAGGTCTGAAATACTGGTGTACTTAGCTAAATAATTTTGTGTAAATTGGGTTGTTTCATTTTTTGTTAGGAGCTTATTTACTCCAAGAGCTGCCAAACCGCCTAGGGTGGCAACTACTATCAAACCTAGATATTTTTTCATGTGCATATTTTTTTTTAACAGAAATTTCAAAAATCATTCCAATGTAAATTTGACATATTTTTCTTACAAATTGTCTAACGGGAAAAAAGAGGTTAAAATTTTACCAATTAAATGTTCAATTTTGCCATTGCTGTAAAGGCGGGTAAATGCAAATTCAACACGACAAGCATCAATATTATTTTGAGAAGTTTCTTCGCAATGAAATGAAGGAGGAGGAGCTGGCTGCTTTTCGGTTGCGATTGTTAGAAGATGAGGCATTTAGAGCTGACTTTGACTACTATACTGCAAATCGTAAATCTATCTTAGACGAGGAATTATTAGAATACGATGAACCTGAAATATTATTAAGAAAGCCACAGAAATGGGGTTGGGTGTATGCCATTTTATCTGTTTTATGTTTGGTGTTGATTGTAGATTATTTCTTAACTGCTAGGTATTCTGAATCGGTTCAAGCAGAAAAAAAGAGAAAACCTTTTATAGAAAGATTTAATGTTTTTAAAACTAAAGATGTTGATAATCTGGTTATAGAAAAGACTGAGGAGAAGCCTAAGACAAAGCAAAAGTTAGAACTAGTAGAGGCAGATACTATGCTTGGTTCGGGCATTTTTGACAAAGAGATTGAGCCCTATTTAGAACGTGATAGAATGGGTGTAAAAGGAGATTATTTTGTTTTGGATTCATTGTTTTATGTTTTTGAGAAAGCTGATATTCAAAAGAAAATGAATGAATTGAAAACGCAATCTGCAAATGAAGTGGCGGATAGTATTTTGGCACTAATGATTGTTAAAGCAAGTTTTAAAACCCTTGGTATCCCTAAAAGACAATTGCTTGTAGAATTTTGGGATTCTCCATTACATTTTAGAGGGTACTTGTTTAATGGTAAAAAGCTTGTTTTATATGATTTAGGGTTTGCAGATGAATTGGTGCTTGTTTTTGATGAACAAGCTAAGGTATATCATTTATATTTTGGAGATCATGAATACCATTTATTTGCAGACGAGCATATACATCAATTAGCCGAATAATGACAAAATTTTACAAATACCAAGGTACAGGAAATGATTTTGTGATGGCCGATGATAGGTCTGGTAACTTTCCTTATAAAACGATTGAAGAGATTGCTTTTTTGTGCAATAGAAGGTTTGGTATAGGCGCTGATGGTCTTATTTTATTGCAAGAAAAAAATGGATTACCCTACATGCAATACTTTAACAGCGATGGAAAAGAAAGCAGTATGTGTGGGAATGGTGGCCGTTGTTTTGCTCAATTTATGAGCGATTTAGGTTTAGTGGATGGAGAGCTTGTATTTTATGCAATTGATGGAAAGCATACTGCAAAAATGGAAGTGGATAAAAATACAATTGCTTTACAGATGATTGATGTGCCTGAACTAAGAGAGTTGGCTAGCGGGGTATTTGAGTTAAACACGGGCTCTCCGCATTATGTAAAATTTCAGGAAAAATTATTGTCAGAAACAGATTTGATAGCAGAGGCAAAGGCCATTCGCTATAATAAAACCTATGCTGAGAAAGGCATTAATGTTAATTTGGTTAATTTTCTAGGATTAAAGGAGTTAGAAATTAGAACTTATGAGCGCGGAGTAGAAGATGAAACCTTAAGTTGTGGCACAGGGGCAACCGCTGTAGCATTGGCGGCTGCCAAGTTTATTGGTTTGCCAGACGGTTTGAACCAACTGAAAGTAAAAGTGTTAGGTGGAGCACTTGAATTAAAATTTCATTACCATGCCCAAACACAATCTTTTTCTAATATTTGGCTAATTGGGCCAGCCCAAAAAGTTTTTGAAGGGCAAGTTTATTGGGAAAATTTTCTTAAATTTATTTGAATCCTATTTGGGATTTGCCTTATCTTGCCCTACTTAAAGTGTAGTGTATTGATTGTAGTAAATACCCAGCCGTTTGCTTTAGTATATGCGTTTTTTCAGCACCCCCATTTAGGTTGGGTGCTAGAGCCTCATGTTGTTCAGGTTAACAGCAAAGGCGCTTATACGCTCACGCACCAGCGGGTTTTTTCTAAAACAATAGACTATTTTGATAAAGGAATTAATAGTGAGGATATAAAACTCATTAAACTATTAGATGAGGTTGATGATGATTTTCTTTTCAAACGTTTTAATACAGAAGTGAAAAGGAAAATTAGGACGGCTGAGTTTTTTCAAAAGCATTGTACCAAAGAATTACTCGATGACGTAATTAGGCCTTATATTGAAGAACGCATGAATACTGTTCTAAATGCGCTAAGGGGGAAAACAGTTTACAAAAATGGTAATGATAATAATCCCACTTCGGTAAAGTTAACGGTTGGAGAAGAGCAAGCCAATATTTGGTTTCACTTCAAGAATAGTCCAGAAGGTATTAGGTATTATCCAACTTTGAGGTATAAAGACCAAAAAGTTGAGTTTATGTATAAAGGATCTCAGATCATTTCTCAAACGCCTGCTTGGCTTATGGTAGAGAATATGGTTTATGATTTTGAAAAGAATGTGGATGGTAAAAAACTTTTACCGTTCATGAATAAGCGCTATATCCAAATTCCTAAAAAATCTGAAGAAACCTATCTCAGCAAATTTGTATTGCAATTGGTAGAAAAGTATGATGTGAAAACAGATTGCTTTACTATAAAGAGTTCACAACCTATGGGAAAGGCTGTTTTAAATATGCAGTCGTTGTTTGAGGAAGAGGTTGCCTTAAAACTAGAATTTATTTATGGAGAGGTTAGCTTTGATTACCTTTCCGAAAGTAATGTTCATGCCAGGTTATTAAAGCAAGGCGAGCATTACCATTTTGATAGGGTAGTAAGAAATAGGTATTGGGAAGATGGCAAATACAAAACCTTAATTGATTTAGGTTTAAGTCATGTACATGGCCCATATTTTACCTTGCTAAAAGCCAAGCCAGAGCAACCAATGGCCGAAGGATTCTTAGGGTTAAAAGGAGCCAATAAATATGTTTTTTTAGATTGGTTAAACTCTGCTCATGAGGTGTTAACCGCAGCCAATATTGAAGTAAAGCAAAACAGTGAGAGTGCCAAGTTTTTTATAGGTCCACGCGAGTTGAAAATAGAAGTTAACGAGCGTAAAGATTGGTTTGATGTAAATGCTGTAGCAAGCTTTGGTGAGTATACTTTTTCTTTTATTGCTTTGAGGGAGTATATTCTTAGAGGTAAGCGTGAATTTATTTTGCCTAATGGTTTAGTAGCCATAATCCCAGAAGAATGGTTTGGAAATTTAAGTGGAATATTTGAATTTAGTACAAGCGAAGAAGAGATAAAAATTGAAAAGCACCATGTTGGTTTATTAGAAGAATTGGCCAATAATGGGGGTAGGTATTTGCGTTTAACAGATAAGTTAAGCAAGATGATAAGTTATGGGCAAATGCGCGAAATGGACATGCCCAAAGATTTTGGTGGCACCTTACGGCCCTACCAAAAGGGAGGTTTTGATTGGTTTTATTTTTTAAAAGATAATCAATTTGGCGGATGCTTGGCAGATGATATGGGTTTAGGTAAAACTATTCAAACCTTAGCCTTATTGCAAAAGGAAAGAGAGTTTTATTTAGCGGGTTTAAAGTCGCCGCAAAGTCTTGGAGCTAAAGTTTTATCAACTGCTTCGCCTGGTTTACCTGCTTCACAACTAAGCATTTTTGATCAACAAACAGACAATGCCATTCAACCACAATCTGCTAATGGTTTAAGTGCTGCCCAACAATTGTATTTGCAAACTGGAGGCATTGCGCATCATAGCACTATAAAGCCTAGCGATAAGGAAGGAATAGAAACGCAAACTAATATTCGAACATCTTTAATTGTGGTTCCAAATTCCTTAGTTTTCAACTGGTACAATGAGGCCAGAAAATTTACCCCAAATCTTAAAATATTAGTGTACACTGGAATTAATAGGATCAAAAATGCTAAATACTTTTTTTCTTATGATTTGGTAATTACTACTTATGGCACAGTGCGCGTAGATTTGGATATTGTTAAAGAGTTTAAATTTAATTACATCATTCTCGATGAAAGTCAGTCTATAAAGAATGCTACATCCCAAGTTTCACGAGCTGTAAAGCAGCTTCATGCGGCAAGAAGGTTAGTGTTAACAGGAACACCCATTGAGAATAGCGTTCAGGAATTATGGAGCCAGATGGCCTTTGTTAACCCAGGTTTATTAGGCAGTTTGCAATCTTTTACTGAGCGATTTGTTTACCCCATAGAAAAGCAGAAAGACATTATTAAAATGCAGCAATTGAAGGCGATAATCAATCCCTTTATTTTGCGTAGAACTAAGGATCAGGTAGCTAAGGATTTGCCTGCAAAAATGGAACAAGTGGTTTATTGTGAAATGGGCACTGAGCAAGCAGAGCAATATGAAAAAGTTAAGTCGTATTACAGAAATGAGATTATAAAATCCTTGCGTGAAATGGGTGTAAGTAAAAGCCATTTTACCTTATTGCAAGGTCTTACAAAATTAAGGCAAATTGCCAATCACCCAAGGCTTGTGAATCCAGATTTTGTGGGAGAGTGTGGTAAGTTTAATGAGGTAATAGCCATGGCCGAAACGGCATTGGCTGAGGGGCATAAAGTGCTATTGTTTTCGCAGTTTGTTTCTCAGTTAACCATATATCGCGAGTGGATGGAAAAACAGAAAATTGACTATTGCTATTTGGATGGTTCCATGACCAATGAAGCCCGTCAAAAAATGGTGAACCGTTTTCAAGAAGGGGAGGTTCCATTTTTTCTCATATCTTTAAAAGCGGGTGGTTTTGGGTTGAACCTAACTAAGGCAGATTATGTATTTATGATTGACCCTTGGTGGAACCCTGCGGTGGAGCGGCAAGCTATTGATAGAGCGCATAGAATTGGACAAACTCAGAATGTGTTTATCTATAAATTTATCACTAAAGACAGTATTGAAGAAAAGATTTTAGCACTTCAAGAAAAAAAGAAATTACTTGCAGATAATATCATCGAAACAGATGAATCGATTATTAAGCAAATTGATGCAGAAGAAATATTAGACTTGTTACAATAACTTATATGGAAAATAAAAGAGATATCTTGTTAAAGTTAAGAGATGAAGCCCAATTAGGAGGCGGTGTAGAGCGCATTGCTTCGCAACATAAGAAGGGTAAATTAACAGCACGTGAGCGTATTCATTTCTTTTTAGATGAAGGGAGTTTTGAAGAAATTGGAGCATTTGTGCAACACAGAAGTTCCGATTTTGGCATGGAAAAGCAGAAGTTTTTAGGTGACGGTGTGGTTACTGGATATGGAACAGTAAATGGAAGGTTGGTGTATGTCTTCTCTCAAGACTTTACTGTTTTTGGTGGTTCTTTATCAGAAACTCATGCAGAAAAGATTTGTAAGGTGATGGACCTTTCGATGAAAAATGGCGCGCCTATTATTGGATTAAATGATAGCGGCGGGGCCAGGATTCAAGAAGGGGTTGTGAGTTTAGGTGGATATGCTGATATCTTTTATCGCAATACCTTAGCTTCCGGTGTAATACCGCAAATTTCTGCTATTATGGGGCCCTGCGCTGGAGGTGCAGTTTATAGTCCTGCCATTACAGACTACATACTAATGGTAGAAAATACTTCTTATATGTTTGTTACTGGTCCAAATGTGGTTAAAACAGTTACGCATGAAGAAGTAAGTAGTGAAGATTTGGGAGGCGCTTCGGTGCATTCAGCTAAAAGTGGGGTAGCTCATTTTACAGGCAGTAATGAAATTGATGCCATACAGAAATTAAAGCAACTGCTAAGTTATATTCCTCAGAATTGTGAAGAGAAAGCGCCAGATTTAGCTTATGAACCAAGTGATGAAAATAGGCCAGCGCTTGCAACTATGATACCAGAAAGTGCCAATCAGCCTTATGATATTAGGGAGGTAATTGCAGAGGTGGCCGATGAAGGAAGTTTCTTTGAGGTACACAAAGATTTTGCCGAAAATATTGTGGTGGGATTTGCACGTCTGGCCGGCAAAAGTATTGGGATTGTAGCCAATCAACCTGCATTTTTAGCTGGGGTGCTAGATATTAAATCGAGTCAGAAAGCAGCCCGCTTTGTGCGCTTTTGCGATTGCTTTAATATTCCTTTATTGGTATTTGAAGATGTACCTGGTTTTTTACCTGGCACCGACCAAGAATGGAACGCGATAATAACCAATGGCGCTAAATTATTGTATGCCTTTTGTGAAGCTACGGTTCCAAGAGTTACAGTTATTACAAGAAAAGCTTATGGCGGGGCTTATGATGTAATGAATAGCAAACATATTGGTGCCGATATGAATTTTGCTTGGCCAACGGCAGAAATTGCGGTAATGGGAGCAAAGGGTGCAGCAGAGATTATTTTTAAGCGTGATATAGATGCATCAGAAGATAAGGTAGCGGCATTGGCAGAAAAAGAAAATGAATATGGCCAGATATTTGCTAATCCTTACCGCGCAGCAGAAAGAGGTTTTATTGATGAAGTTATTTTGCCAGAGGAAACAAGAACTAAACTAATTAAAGCGTTTAAGATGCTGGAGAATAAAGTGGTGAATTTGCCTAGGAAGAAACATGGGAATATACCGCTTTAGAGTTTAGAGTTAAGAGTTTAGAGTTAAGAGTTTAGAGTTAAGAGTTTAGAGTTAAGAGTTAAGAGTTAAGAGTTATGAGAAATATAATAATTGTTTTGTTTTTGTTTATTTTGGGTTTGGGGGCTGATGCGCAGCAGCGTGTGGTAGTGCCTAGCCAGATAAAAGAGGTAAGTGTTTTTTTGAGCATGGCTCAAGTAAATAGGCAGGGTAATTTATATTTAGGGGCAGGTGCTGCTGAGTTGATTTTTGATAAACTTTCGCCCCATTTAAATGAAGGTTCTGTGGAAGTAAAAGTTCCAAAGGGTGTTCATATTCTTTCTGTTTCATACAAGAATGATGGAAATCTAAAAGAGGAAAAACCTTCAGAAATTTTGGCTTTGGAGGATTCTTTATTACGTGTAAAAACTGCCTTATACTTGGTTCATACCGATAGGGAAAATATACACCTGCAAAGGGAATTAATTTTAGCGAATAAAAGTTTAGGGGGCACCGCAGGAGTTAAAGCTGAAGAATTGGAAGATGTGCTTAGCATTTATGAAAATAAACTGAGTGAGTACAAATTTAGAAAGCTCAAATTAGACGAAGAGGAGCGTTTGTTGTTAAAGCAAAAAGACCATTTAGAAATCTTGTTAAACGATTATAATCAAGGTAAAATAAACCTAAGCAGGCAGGTGCGGGTGCAAGTAATGGTAGACCAGCCCCAACAAGGTAGTTTGGTAGAACTAAAGTATAATGTTGGCCAAGTAAGTTGGGGAGCTTCCTATGATGTTAGAGTAAGTGGAGTTGGCGCGCCAATTGAGTTTGTATTGAAAGGAAATTTATCCCAAAGTACCGGAGAAGATTGGAGTAATGTAAAGCTTAAGTTGGCGGGTATTGACCCTTTAGCGGGTGGTAGCATGCCTATTTTAGAGCCTGTTTTTTTAAGGGTAATGGAGCCAGATGTTTTAGATAGCAAGGGGCCTAAAAGAAAAGTGATTGAGCCAGAAATTGTAACGGGGGCAATGCCAGCTATGATGGCCGACAATAATCAAAATTACACCCCGAGTATTGTCCAAACC
>JBIKKC010000279.1:0-2897 GCA_044360615.1 Bacteroidia bacterium
AATTATCCAATTTTGCCCCTTCTTGAATGCGTGTTGTTCCCATAGTTGCCCTATCAATGGCGCAATTGGCTCCAATCTCCACATTATTTTCAATAACAACATTACCTGTTTGTGGTATTTTTTTGTAAGAACGGTCTGCCAAAGGTGCAAATCCAAAACCATCACTTCCAATAATCGTGCCCGCATGAATAATGCAATTATCCCCTAACTCGCATCCATAATATATTTTCACACCTGGGTATAAAATACAGTTCTTTCCAATCTTTACATCTGCACCCAAAAAAACCTGGGGATAAACTTTTGAATTATCACCTATCTCAACATTTTTAGAGACATAAGAAAATGCGCCCAAGTACACATCCTTGCCTAAAACTGCGCTAGGTTCAACAAAACTATTGGCCTCTATGCCTTTTAATGATTGACTAGCACCACTAAACTTTTCTAATAAGTAAGTAAACGCCTCATAAGCATTATCTACTCTTATTAATGTGGTTTGAACCAATTTTGAAGGCGTAAATTCCTTGTTAACCAACACGGCAGTGGCTTGTGTAGTATAGATGTGCTCCTCATATTTTGTATTTGCTAAAAATGACAAGGCCCCTGCAGTACCCTCTTCTATTTTGCAAACTGTATGCACCTGTTGGGTTCCATCCCCCTCTACTTTACCTTTTAATAATTGGGCTAATTCATTAATGCTAATTTTCATAATCAGTTATTTTTTTCGAGAGATTTAGGGAAACAAAGAAAATATTTTGTTACAGACTTGGCCAAAGTTTCAATATTGTACTGGTCGGAGGCTTTTGCTATATCTATAACATAACCATCTTTATAAAGAATATTTATATGAAAATGGTCGAGGCTATATGCTCTATTTTTTACGGAATCTGTAAAGATGAAACTATGTGTTTCTTCCTCTGAAATATTTTTCAAAAGCATCAACTTGTTGCGCATGGCTTGTATTTTTTCTTCTCCAAAAGCCTCGCTAGCAATTACAATTTTAGGCAATTGCCTATCGCGTAACATCAAACAAAGTTCGCTAAGTATTTTGTCCTCATGGTTACACCAAACTTTAATAGAGGTCATAATATCATCATCGTCTATTTGGGTATAATTGGAAATTCCCTCTTTATCAGAAAAAAATCCGGTTGCATGCGGTTGTTGGTATAAAAAATACGCAAAGGCAGGCGAGGCAAATAGTTTAACACCATTTGCTGCCAAGTAAAAAGCTCTTTCCAAAGCTTTAACCAAAATACTTTCTGCGGCAATAACCGTTTTGTGCAAGTACACTTGCCAATACATTAACCTTCTGGCAATTAAAAACTTTTCTATACTATAAATGCCCTTTTCATCTACTACCAATTCGCCTTCAAACACATTTAACATTTTAATAATTCTGTCTTGCCCAACCACGCCTTCTTGCACGCCAGAAAAAAAACTATCCCTGCGCAGGTAATCCAGCCTATCCATATCTAATTGGCTGCTTACCAATTGATGTAAAAAACGTTTTTTATACTTGTTTGTAAAAATATCTATACACAAGTCTAAACGTCCCTCCATTTCCTTATTTAACAGTTGCATCAGGTGCAAGGAAATTTGCTCGTGAGAAAGTCCTTTAATAAGAATATGCTCCAGGGTATGCGAAAAGGGGCCATGCCCAATATCATGTAACAAAATAGCGGCATAAACCGCTTCCTTCTCTTCCTGGCTAATAGCCACTCCCTTTTGTTCTAAAGTTAACACCGCATTTTGGGTTAAGCTCATGGCCCCAATTACATGTTGAAACCGGGTATGCTGAGCGCCCGGGTAAACATAATTAGACAAGCCCAACTGCTTAATCCTGCGCAAACGTTGGAACCAGGGATGAGCAATAATGTCATAAACTAGGTCGCAGGGTATGCTAACAAAGCCGTAAACAGGGTCATTAAAATTCTTAAGTTTATTAAGCGCCACTAGTTGATTAAAATTGTGTTATTTTGCAAATATATAAATATATGAACGCAACCATTCTTTGGGCAGATGATGAAATTGATTTATTAAAGCCCCATATTCTATTTTTAACCAACAAAGGTTACTCTGTAGATAAGGTAACCAATGGTATTGATGCCGTTGAAAAAGTAAAATCACAGAATTACGATGTTATTTTCCTCGACGAGAATATGCCGGGCATTAGCGGTATTGAAACTTTGGCCCAGATAAAACAAATTAAGCCAGATATTCCCGTTGTAATGATTACCAAAAGTGAGGAGGAGCATATTATGGAGGATGCCATTGGAAATCAAATTGCAGACTACCTAATTAAACCAGTAAATAGCAACCAAATCTTACTTTCTCTCAAAAGGATTTTAGATACCCGGCAATTGGTTACCGAAAAAACTGCTCAAAATTACCAACAAGAGTTTAGGCAAATGAGCATGGATTTGTATGATGTAAACAGTTTTGAGGGCTGGGTTAACATGTACAGAAAACTTGTTTATTGGGAGCTAGAGCTCGCTAAAACGGGCGAAACGGGAATGGATGAAATTTTGGCCATGCAAAAACGCGATGCCAATACGGGTTGGATAAAATTTGTAAAGGAAAATTATCTTAAATTTTTAAAGAAATCGGATGATGCCACACCAGCAATGAGTCATACTGTGGTAAATCGTAAAATTATACCATTGCTTAAAGATGCTACGCCAACCTTTTTGGTATTAATAGATAATTTTAGATACGACCAGTGGAAAGTGGTTCAACAACAGTTAAATGAGTTGTTTACCGTGGTAACAGATGAAATGTACATGACCATTTTGCCAACCACTACCCATTATGCCAGAAATAGCTTCTTTGCTGGGATGTTGCCAAGTGAAATTGAAAAACTCTATCCAAACCTTTGGGTAAATGAGGAAGATGAAGAAGGA
>JBIKKC010000280.1:0-2883 GCA_044360615.1 Bacteroidia bacterium
AAACATCACTAGTGGGTTAATGTTTTCGAATATCGGATTTTATTTTACTATTTCCTTGCACTATTTAGAATTTGGTAAAAACAAATGCATCCCTACATCTTCAATATAGCTAATACAATTTTTTTTTCTTTTGCTGTCACACGAGTTTCATCAAATAAATCTTCATATTTTATTAGGATTGTTATATTTTCAGAACCAGGATATATTAAGAGCGCCGGACAATGGTCGATTTCAAATTTGACAAATATATCTGGCCCAGTTTGGGAAGAAAATTGCTCGTAATTTGTATAGTTTTCACTATTTATGAAATCTATCTTTGATACAAATGGGAATCTCATTAAAATTTGTAATTCACGCTCTCGCTTTAACTTTGAATCAGAATTAGATTTTATTAGAACAGAAACAAAAATATTTTTTCTAACATTCTTTATTTTTAATCCAGATAAAAACTCTAATAAATCCTCAAAACATGCTTTACATTGAATATCGTTTGTTAAAACTACAATTTTAAGTTCGCTAGAATCTAATTTCCTACATTCTGAAATTTTACGGATTGTATTTAAATTAGCCAATGCAACATTGTTTGCACTAATGACTAATACTAAAATAATTAACAATTTAATATCGAACTTTATAAATAAACAGGATAGGTTCAGGATAATTTTTCTTGTAATATTCTTCATTTTCCAAAATTCTTTTGTTTTTATCATAAGGGAAATCTAAAGATGGTCTTTCGTTTTTTAGTATTACAAAATAACGTGCAGAAATTGTATGAAGGTAGTTATAACAAGCCAATGGATAATCTCCTTTAAAAACAAGGTTGTTATTTTTATTGCCGCTTAATAAATCGGAATACGAATTTTCAATTTCTAAAGCCCCTGAATCACTAATAGTTCCTATGGTTATGAAGTTGATTGCCTTTTTTGAAAAGGTATCCTTAATATCATAAAGAATAACAAAGTCATTAGATTCTGTCAAATTAATTTCATGAAATTTACTAATTATTTTATCAAAATAATTTGAAAGCTTAAAAATTTTGTCTGCAGCACCATTTGCTGGAATTGATTTAGTTAAATATTGAATAGAATCACTTAAGGCAGAAATCCAATTCTTTGGTGCTAAATTAAAAGAAAATTGCAATTTGAAATTAAGATCGAATGTCTTCAATTCTAAACTACTTGGATCAACCACAACTAAATTAAAATCATTCCCATCCATCGGGCTAAAAGGGCTAAAATAGGATAACTCTAAATTCTTTTGTGGTAAAACTAAAGTGTCAAGAATTTCAAATGTCCATCGATCCAATTTGAATATCGAAAAATTAAATTTGCTAAGATTTCCATGCGTATACAAATAGGATCGAAATCCGAACAAGTAATTTGAAGTCAATCTTAATCGATCAAACCCAATATGATTTTGAATTACACTAATTTGACAAAGTTTTGGATTCGCAAAAATTGATGTTATAGAAAATAATGCATTTCCTGTTGAAATTACAATTGTATCGCCTGAAAAATCAAAATCGTAAAGACTAAACCAAACTCCCTTTTTTGTTAATTTTGAAAAATCTATAGAAAATGCCTTTTTTTTTAGTGTTATTAAATTTAAAATAACAAATTGCATTGCCTTTTCATTGCTATTTTCATTAAAAAAAGCAGTTATATTTATATCCTTTTTGGTTCTAGTTTTGCAATTCCTTCTAATATTGCCAATATAACCAAAATCGCTTTTAATGTTGACAAATGTATCAAGTGAAACAATATTTTGAATTTGATTGGATTGAGCATTCGCAATATTCGTTTTAATTGATAATACAACAAATACAATAATTAAAAAAGCGTAATATTTATTGTACATTTTTCGACACCTTGTAAAACTTCCCAAAAGTAGGTAATCAGATAAGTTTTTGACTACCATCTAAACTAGTAACAATAACTGTTCTATTGCCAGACCCTTCTGAGTTTCCATTGTTAAAGTCTTCATCTGATTCTATAAAAATTTCCTCAACAATATTTATTAAGGCAGGTTCAATGTTAACAATGCTTGGTGGATTTAAAATTGGCTTTGCAGTTGGGCAACTATTTTCACCTGGATCAAAACATTGAATATGAACAGTTGTCTTAGTGTCACTGTCAATAACATCTCTTTGAATTAGATTGAATTTATTTGTGCTATTTCCTCCTACCCTATCTCTAACTATGGTAATTGGCTTCTCAGCTAATAGCGTGAATGAAACCGATAAAAGTAAAAAAAATAAATAATGCTTTTTCATATACTATAACTCCTCAATTACAAAAACTAAAACACCATTCACTAATGACCAAGATACTTTGTAATAATAGGTAATCACAGTTCCATTTGGATATGAAATCGTTATATGATTAGTGTAATTTCCATTAGAGTTTCCATTTAAAACTTGAGCAGAAGCGTAGCTATCAAGTTCATCAATCAAGTTATATTCTGCTGCAGTTAATTCATATCCATTATCGTGAAAAATCGGAATTGCCAAATCAGTTTGACATCTCATATCACCATTACCAGTGCAGTTCACGTTTATTACAACATCAGTACCACCTGATTGATTTACTACTTCCTCTCGAATTTCTGTGACTTTATCAAATTTAACAAACAAACCTACATGATCCTTATTTTTTATAATTTTTGTTTTTGCATTAATATTAAAAGAAACTAGTACTACAACTGTAAACAAAACTATTTGTTTAACAGCATTAATTTTAAAATGATTCATAATTTTAAGTTTATTGATTAACAATTTCATAGTTTTACGGTAAAATGTAACAGTTTTTTGGCAGACTTATATAAAAGAATACGGTAGCAAATTAAATACAAAAAAAATGAATAATCCCCCCCCCCCCCTTGCAT
>JBIKKC010000082.1:0-9196 GCA_044360615.1 Bacteroidia bacterium
TAGAAAATGCGTTAAATAAGGCAGAATATGCTAACAGTGCCAAACGCGATTTCTTTGCCACTATAAGCCATGAGTTAAGGACACCACTTAATGGTATATTGGGCATGACGCATCTTTTGAACGATACTAATCTTAATAATATTCAAAAAGATTTTGTTCATACCATTTTAGTAAGCAGCGAAATTTTACTCAACCTGATAAATGATATTCTTGATTTCTCTAAAATTGAAGCAGGCAAATTAGAATTAGAGCAAATAGAGTTTAACCTAAACAAATGTCTTTTTGAGGTCCTCGATATCCTTTCGGCAAGAATCAATGAAAAGGGGTTAAACTTTTACATTGAAACGGAAGGTCAAATACCTGCTAATCTAATTGGCGACCCTAATAAGTTAAAGCAAATTCTTATAAACCTTGGAGGAAATGCCATTAAGTTTACAGAGAAAGGAGAAATTTCTATTAAGGTAAGTTTAAAAGAAATAAGCGAAAAAAAATGCACCCTATTTTTCGAAATAAAAGATACAGGTATTGGTATACCTAAAGAAAAAACAGAACGACTTTTCCAACCCTTTACCCAAGCAGATGCTAGCACTAGCAGAAAATTTGGCGGAACTGGTTTAGGTCTTTCCATTTGCAAAAAATTGGTAGAACTAATGAAAGGAGAAGTTTCTCTAGAAAGTACTTTAGGAAAGGGAAGTATTTTCAAATTCTCGGCCTCCTTTTTAAATGGAGAACCAAAGGATTATGAAACTTGGGAAGGAAATAGTTTACTTACTGGATATGAAATTATACTTATTGAAAAAAGTGTAGGCCTTTCGCTAGCTATTGAAAAAGTATTAAAAAGTTGGGGATTATCTGTTCTAACCTACCAAAGTATTCATGAGGCAGCACCACAAAAAAATAAACAACAAAAAATTCTACTTATAGGAGCCCTTAATGAGCAAGAATTATTGCTTGAACCAAACCTTCCTGCTTTTTTAAATTCATTTGAATATAAATTTTTACTTTCAAAAAATAAAGAATCTCACTTAACCAATAAGGCAAAAATTTTAGGTTTTGATGCACTCATTTTTAAACCAATCAAACCATCTTACCTTTTTAATGAACTTTGTGCAGCACTTAAAATTGAATTGGTTCCTGAAAAGCAAGTCACTAGCTATTTTGAAGAACCCAACGTCAAAACTGAATCCATTAAAATATTAATTGTTGAAGACAATCTTATAAATCAAAAAGTGGCAGCTGCAATGTTAGCCAAATTTGGCTATCAGGCTAAAATTGCTGGAAATGGAATTATTGCTTTACAAATGATGTATGAAGAAAGGTTCGATTTGATATTTATGGACTTTCAAATGCCAGAGCTGGATGGATATGAAACAACTTTAAGAATTAGGGCAGGTCAATTTGGTAAGTGTAAGCCCAATATACCAATTATTGCTATGACGGCAAATGCCATGAAGGGGGATGAAGAAAAATGCCTTGAAGCAGGGATGAATGATTTTCTTTCTAAGCCGCTCATACAAAAGGAACTTCAAGAAATGTTGGCAAAGTGGCGAAACAAAATAAATAAATAAGCCTAAAGCTCCTTAGCTTTGCTCTATGATTATTGATTTAAAAGGTAAAAATGCTTTAGTATGCGGAAGTACCAAAGGAATTGGATTTGCTATAGCCAAACAATTTGCAGCCCTAGGCGCCAATGTAACCATGATGAGCAGAAATGGCGATTTACTAGCCAGAGTTGTGCGCGATTTACCTTGTGAAGAAGGTCAGAAACATGATTTCTTAGTAGCCGACTTCTCTAAACCAGAGCAAGTGAAAGAAGCGATTGAAAGAAAAATACAAGCGCATCATAGTTACCAAATATTAGTAAATAATAGCGGTGGTCCAAGTCCTGGCCCAGCGCTTGGTGCAAAGGAAGAAGAATTTTTGATGGCCTTCAATGCCCACTTATTAAGCAGTCATTTTTTGGTTCAAGGCGTTGTAAACGGAATGAAACAAAGTGGTTATGGCCGCATTATTAATATTATTTCTACCAGTGTAAAAATTCCTTTAAAAGGTTTGGGCGTAAGCAATACCATACGCGGGGCTGTGGCTAGTTGGAGTAAAACTTTAGCTAGCGAATTAGCACCTCTCAACATTACAGTGAATAATATTTTACCTGGTGCAACCGCTACAGACAGACTTAAACAAATTATTGAAGGCAAGGCGGTAAAACAAAATGAAAGCATAGATGAAGTAAACCATGAAATGCTATCAGAGATACCGATGAATCGATTTGCTAACCCAGAGGAAATAGCTTACACCGCCGCCTTTTTAGCCAGTGAATATGCAGGATACATTACAGGAATTAATGTGCCTGTGGATGGCGGAAGAACAGGATGCCTTTAAGGAAATAAAAACTTTAACAGCTCTTGTAAATACCTTTTATCTACCTCATCAAAATGGTTAAGATATTCGCTGTCTGCATCTAAAACACCAATAACCTCTCCTACTTTGTTGTGAATAGGAACCACAATTTCTGATTTGGAATTTGCAGAGCAGGCTATGTGACCAGGAAAAGCCTCCACATCGGGAACTAGTATGGTTTGGTTATTAAACCAAGCTGTGCCACAAACACCCTTACCTTTTTGGATTCTAGTGCAGGCAACTGGGCCCTGAAACGGACCTAAAACCAATTCATTTTCTTTAACAAAATAAAAGCCTAGCCACCACCAATGAAAAACTTCTTGGAGGGCGGCTATAAAATTAGCTTGGTTAGCAATGGCATCTGTTTCGCCAGCCAACAATGCCGACATTTGCGGCAATAAAGCTTGGTATTTTTCTTCCTTACTTAAGCCTATCTCTACAGATAAGTGCTGCATAAGAAAACCTTACTTTGAGTGCGCTTCTGGGGCAGCAGCTGGAGCTGGAGTTGCGGCAGTTGCAGCAGTATCTGCAGCAGTAGGAACTACAGCAGCTTCTTCTTCAGGCTCAGCTACATTAGCACGATTTATAGAATAATCTGCTTTACCTTCTTTGTATTCTTTATTGGTTTCAAGCGTTTTTTGTGCTTCTTCTGTACCATAATGACAAGCGCCGAAAGTTAAACTTAAACCTAAACCGGCTACTAATGCTATCTTCTTCATGTTTTTTTATTTGTATCGAAACCCAAAAATTGATTTTCGGCAACGAATATAAGTACTGTCTATTTCAATTCAAATTCTGTACTGCCAATTTTAAATCCTTCGCAAAATAACTCTGCTTTATACAAGCCTGCACTAAACTCAGAACCCTTGTCCCAATAGATACTTACTTGCTGGGTTTCATTATTAAATTCTATGTCTTTTTTAGCACTGTACAAAGATTCAACATCTTGATAATTGAAAGTACCAGAGCCCGCAATTTGATTATAAACTGTGGCACCATCTGGCCCAATTACCTTTAAGTAAATATCTTTTTTACCTTTATCTGTTACGTAATTTTCATTGAGGGTAAAAGTAATTTTCAATAGTTCCATTTGAGAAACCCTAATCGTCTCCTTTTCTTTTCCATTGCTGCGCTTTTTAACACCTGTAACAAAAACATTCTGTGTAGTAAGCCTAGAACCTGCAACCACTTTGGTGCTTAAGCGGGCCACATCCATATTAAGGTTCTCATTTTTTCGCTTTTGCGCTTTGATATCTGTTTTTAAATTTTGGTTTTCTTGCCCTAAATTCACAATAACAGTATTTAAAGAATCAATTTGTCCCATGTACTTGCGGCGATAGTAGCGCAAAACATCTAGTTCATCATTGGCTTTTTCTAATTCTGCACGTGTTAATTTACCCTTCCGTAACAAGGTTTCAATACGATCTGCCATTTGTTGCAAGGAATCATTTTTCTCGCGCAAGAATTGGTCTAGCTGTTCATTGCGGCCTTTGTAATTGCTTAAGATAGAATCGGTAGCCAACAACTCTACTTCTAATTCTGCCTGAGCCGAGTCGGCTTGAAACAATTCTACCTCCTTAACTGCTAGCTTTTTATCTGTTTTAAAATAATTGAAAGTAAAAAATCCTAACAATAAAATTAGGATAATATTTAGCGCTGATTGACCAATAATAATATATCTATAGCGTTTAATTTTTTTATCTTCTGACTCCATTCTGCAAAAATACATTTTGATTTGGAACCACAAACCTACATTTTCCACGAAATATCAATTAATTTGTGGGCTATTTGTTATACTTGCTAAAAACATAACACCCTTGAAAACAACAGCTATTTTTATGGAAGGCCCAGTGATTATTGAGCCTCGCATCTTTCACGACCCTCGCGGATACTTCTTTGAAAGCTTCAATGCCGATACTTTTATGGCAGCAGGCATAACAGCAAACTTTGTTCAAGATAACCAAAGTTTGTCGCAAAAGGGCGCCGTAAGAGGCTTACATTTTCAAGCTCCACCCTTTGAGCAAGGTAAGTTAGTGAGAGTGGTTCAAGGCGCAGTGGTAGATGTTGTGGTAGACATTAGGAAAGGTTCCAAAACTTATGGACAAAGTTATGCCATTGAATTATCTGCTGCTAATCAACTTATGTTTTGGATCCCACCTGGATTTGCACATGGATTTGAAACCTTAGAAGACAATACCATTTTTTTATATAAATGTACGAATATGTATCATAAAGCTAGCGAAGGTGGCTTGCTTTGGAACGACCCTGCGCTAAAGATACAATGGCGTACCCAAGAACCCATTGTTTCAGATAAAGATCAAATTCTTCCTAAACTGATTGATTTTACAAGTCCTTTTTAATTAAAAAAGCATGAAACTACGCTCACTTGTGTTGCTATGCTTAACCTTTTCATTTCAGGCCTATTCTCAGGTTGAAAAGGCTATAGAAGTTGGCCAATGGGTGCGCATTGGAGCCTGCCCAAAAAGTGCTAGCACCTTCACCTTTATCGACGAATACGCGAGGGTTCAGCCATTAGACACTAGCCACATAGACAGGTATACAGGAGAAGGATTATTAGATGCATTTTTCAAAGAAAAAAATATTGATGCACATAGAATGCCATGCTTGCACGCCAATAGAAAATATCAAATAGCAGCCCTGCATGTTTTTGAGGATGAAGAAAAGGGTGTGAAAACAGAAAAACGTGTTATGCTTTTATACAGCGGATATCCTTTAACCTTATTTTGGGTACAGTTAGATGAAGCCATAGAAGCTGGCGAGGTAATTGTGGAGTAACAGGCGCTAGGTTGTTACCTATTTATAATCAAAAAATCGTTTAATTTGCTTAAATGTTAAAACATATTATAATAATTTTGATTGGCATAAGTGCATTAGGCATTAACAACAAAGCGATTGGCCAGAAAACAGCATCAGGTAAAATAGAACTAAAAAAAAGTGCCTATAAAGTTATCAATGACACCCCTTATGTGCGGATTCAGCAATATAGAAACGACACCTTGATACAAGAAATGTATTGCTTTGCAGTTCCTACTTGCCGAATTTCCTATGGCTTTAAGAAATTAGAGTGGTTTAAAAAATATCATGCTATTGAAGCACTTATTCCCCATGGCCGTTATGTTCAATATGAAGGAGTAATTAGCCGCACAAGAGTCTATGATCATGGTGTTTTAATTAAAGAAACCTTCAACGCGGTTACAGCTGAGCAATTGGCAAATAGATGTTGCAGCCAATTAGAAGATATAAAAATTTACGATTATAAGCGAAAATGTAATCGAAATGAGAGACGCTACAACTATGTTTTATTTGATTAATTTAAATTTGAGATGAATATTTGTTTAATAGTTGCAGCAGATGAGAACAATGGCATTGGCAAGAATAATAATTTGCTATGTTACTTACCCAACGACCTTAAATTTTTTAAACAGACAACCTTGGGTGCGCCTGTTGTAATGGGCAGGAAAACTTATGAATCTATTGGAAAACCATTACCTGGAAGAAGAAATATTGTTTTAAGCAAAACATTAAAAAGCTTGGATGGGTGCGAAGTGTTTAATGATTTAGAAACTGCATTAATGGTTTTGGCTTCAACAACAAACGAGAAATGCTTTATTATTGGTGGAGATAGTGTTTATAAAATAGCTTTACCTATAGCACAAATAGTTTACCTAACAAGAATACACCACAAATTTGATGCAGATGCCTTTTTCCCAAAACTTGAGGAAAGCCAATGGCAGCTTGAAAGTGAGGAACATCATGAGGCAGATGAAAAAAATAAATATGATTATTCTTTTCAAAAGTATATTCGCGTTTAAATTTTCATTCAATGAATATTCTATTAATAGGTTCTGGCGGCCGTGAGCATGCCTTTGCACGGTCTTTATCGGCTAGCAAGCATTGTACTCAATTATATATAGCACCAGGAAATGCAGGTACCGAACAACATGGCATTAATATATCACTTGGTGTTTCAGACTTCCCAAACATTGGTAAGTTTTGCATAGAAAATGCAATTGAATTGGTAGTTGTTGGTCCAGAAGAACCTCTCGTTAAAGGAATCAGGAATTATTTTGAAGCGAATGCTCAACTAAAGCATATTGCAATGGTGGGGCCCGATGAAACAGGCGCGCAAATGGAGGGAAGCAAAGACTGGAGCAAACAGTTTATGGCTAAATACCAAATTCCAACAGCGGCCTACTACACCTTTGATGCTAGCAACTTGGGTGCAGGCCTAGCTTACATTGAAAACATGAACACTCCTATTGTGCTAAAGGCGGATGGTTTAGCTGCTGGAAAAGGAGTATTGATATGCGAATCAAAAGAAGAAGCAAAAACAGAACTTTCAGCCATGCTTCTTGAGCAAAAATTTGGTGCGGCAAGCCAAAAGGTAGTAATAGAAGAATTCTTAAAAGGAATAGAACTTTCAGTTTTTGTTTTAAGCGATGGTGAAACTTATAAAATATTACCTTCTGCAAAGGATTACAAGAGAATTGGAGAGGGCGAAACTGGTTTAAACACTGGAGGCATGGGAGCTGTGAGTCCGGTGCCTTTTGCCGATGATACATTTCTACAAAAAGTAGAAGAACGCATTGTTAAACCCACCATAGAGGGTTTAAAAAAAGAGCAGATTGTTTACAAAGGCTTTATTTTTATTGGCCTAATGAATGTTAACGGCAATCCATTGGTAATTGAATACAATTGCAGAATGGGCGACCCAGAAACAGAAGTTGTTTTACCTAGAATAAATTCAGATTTAGTAGAGCTCATGCTGGCCACCGCAAACGGAAACTTACATGAGACTGAAATTGCAATAGACCAAAGAGCTGCAACCACCATCATGCTTGTTTCTGCTGGGTACCCTGGAGATTATGAAAAAGGGAAAGTTATTAGTGGGATAGAACAGGTGAAAAATGCATTGGTGTTTCATGCGGGAACAGCAAAAACTGAGGAGGGGGAAATTATCAGTAATGGCGGAAGAGTAATAGCAGTTACTGCGCTTGGTTCAACCCTTAAAAATGCTTTAGGGATGAGTAATGCCGCCGCGCACCAAATTTCTTTTAGCAATAAATACTACAGAAGAGATATTGGATTTGAGTTTATGGATTAACAGCCTGTTGTTCTAAAAAATTTACAGCAAGTCCTTTAGGAATTGGGTAATTATTCCAAAAGGAATTGCCTAAGCTATCTCTAAACATATAATCTTCATTGCTTTCCTTGAGTACAAAATTTGCATAGGCAAAATGTAAACCTTGTAAACTAATTTTTAATTGAGCGCCTTCTTTTGGTAATTTTAGCCAGGTAGAAATTCTTCTAGTACCTCTATAACTTTCATTGTAAACTCCAGTTAAACCATCTATCGTAATATCTTGTTTAGCGCCATTAGATGTTTTTACTTGCAAACGCGGAAAGCCATAAATAAAATCCTTACTTCTTACCCAAACAGAAACAAGAAGACTATCTTTACATTTAAGAAATCCATTGAATAGTAATTCCTCACCATTTAGTTTAAATACCTCTGATTGATTCGAAAAAAGTGAATTTAAACCAGCCCCAGCTAAAGTTTGAAAAGATGAAGTACTTGGTTTTCGAGTAAACAGCTGATTGTTAAATAGGCCTTGATACCAGTCTCCTTCAAGAACTTTTAGGTGATTGGCTTGTGAGGTAATTATGCTTTTAGGGTAAAGTTTATACAATTCAAAATCTGAGAACTGAGCTATTGGTTCAGCCAAATTTATTAATGCTTTTTCTGCTTCACTTAATTTTTGCCGAACCACCATTAATAAAAAAGGCAAGTTTGGGTCAATTAGCCTAAAATATTCTTTATCTAATATTGCATGGCTCATTAAAGCCGTTATTTGAGCACCTTCCGAAACACTCGTTCGAGACATCATATAATTAGTGAGGGGTATACCAGTATGGTAGGATAAACTCATGGAATTTAAAATAGATTCATCCGTGCCAGAATACCCTTCTTTTTCATCTCCAATGGTGTAGAAAGGAAAGGCAATAATAGATTGGTAGTTGCCTCTATTTAAGTAAAGTTGACCTATAGATTTATTTGCTGCAAGAAACACCTCATCAGTGTTAGAAACATTTACTTTAGCCATCTTAACTTTTAGCATCCAAACACCTTCAAACAGAGAGAAAGCTAACACCAAAGGCAATACTAATTTTTGTAACCTAGCCTCGTGGTGATAGTGTAATTGGTAAAAATAAAGAAAAGCAAAAACGCTGAAGAAATAATAAAAAATCCAAGCAAACCTGCCAACAGATCTAAATTGAGGAAGGACAGGAATATATTCGACAAAACTATCGAGCGGCTGCATATAAATTGGAAATGCAGAAGCTAAAACCAAGGTAAAAAAGCTTGCAATAAGATAGTGAATGTAACTAGGGGTATCTAATATATTAAAGGTATCGGCATTGAAAACTTTCATAGAACGCCATTTATGAACTATCTTAAAAAGGTAAAATAGGATAAAAATAAGGGCAAAAAAGCCTAAATAAGCGCGGCCTTCGGCCTCGAATTTACCCATTTGTAAAAACGAAGGATATATAAAATCAAGAGGACTTTCCTCATTAAAAAAAATACTTCTATACGTGGCTCTATAGTTTAGAAATCCATATGGGAACTGCACCCTATCTGTTTTGGTATCGATAAACGCCAATACTATTTTAAAGAGAATAACAGGTAATAAAGCTACTAACAAAAATTTATAATTACCCTTTCGCAAAAAGTCCGCTTTGTTATCATCGAGGAGCAATCTAGCCGCAAAAA
>JBIKKC010000281.1:0-2854 GCA_044360615.1 Bacteroidia bacterium
TTAGGTAGTTATGTGTATAGTGATGCTATGAGTTTGGAAACTGCCATCAACCAAAGTTATTATCACAAAGAAAAAGTAGGAGCTAAGGGTATCATTAATGATCTTAAGCAATTAATGACAGGCGAGGCTGGAAGATATTGGAGAAGTATGGTGAAAGCCAATATTGAAGCCATGCTAGACGAACAAGTATATTCGTTTTTAGGAGAGGTAAAGGTCCCCGTATTGCTATGCATGGGCGATCAAGATATGCTGATTCCAAATAAGATAGTACACCTAGCAGATAGCCCAACCAAACTGGCAAAGCGTGCAGCTTTGTTGTTTAAAAAATGCGAGGTAGAAATTTACAAAAACTGTGGCCACTTTGTGCAGATAGAAGAGGCTGCTGCGGTTAATCTTCGGATTCAGCATTTTTTGGCATCACCAACACCGGAATAGGCGGGTCTAATACCATTTTCTGCGAATTACTGCCAAGTAATAAATTATCTAACCAACTATGCTTAGCCTTATAAAGTATTAGCATTTGAGTGTTGTTTGGATTGATATGGCGTTTCAAATTTTCTGAAATGGAATATTGAAGATTACCCTTTTTTACATTTAAAGTTATGTTTTTATAGGTGTGATGCCTTATTAACTTTTCTGCATCTAACATTAACTTTTCACTTTCTGGCCCTGCATAATCAAAGTAAAATATTTCTAATACCGCATGAAATACTTTGGCAAAGGGTTCTATCACATCTAACTCTTCTTCCAATGATAATAAATCAGAAGCATAAATAATATGATAAATAGGTTCAAAACGATAATCTTTAGGAATAGTAATTACTGGCATGTTGCTATGCGCAATTAATCTTGCAGTATTGCTACCCAAGAATATTTCTCTAAAGCCGCTTGCGCCATGGGTTCCCATGATAATTAAATCGCAATCGTTTGCTTTAAAAGCATTTTCAATACCAACATTAATTTGGTTATGTGTACTTACTTTGGCGGAGATAGTAACCTCATCTGGATTGCATTGATGCGCTTTAATTAATTGCTTATAACTAGACAATAGCAGATTAATTTCTTCATCCTCATCCAAATAATAATTTTCGAACGGGATGTCGGTAACCGGTATTGGCAGCGGCATGGCATGATACAAAATAATTTCGCTATTGGTATACTTGGCAAATTCATAGGCATACAAACAGGCATTTTTTGCTTCAGGGGAATAGTCGGTTGGAACTAGTATTTTTAGCATAAGTGCATATTTACTCGGTCGAAGATAACGATTCTTGGATTAATTAACTACTTTGATTTGCTTCAAAATATTGGTCAACTAATAAATTTTTTCCATCGGCTGCTGCGGTTGCCAATTGGTCGCAACGCTCGTTTAAGGCATTTCCGGCATGGCCTTTTACCCAATGAAACTTTACTTTGTGTTGGGCAAAAATTTTCAAAAAACGTGCCCATAAATCGGGGTTTTTTTTGCCTGCAAAGCCTTTTTGTGCCCAGCCAAATACCCATCGCTTTTCTACCGCTTCACATACGTATTTACTATCCGTATACACACTCACCTCCGAGCCTAGAATTTTAAGCGATTCTAAGGCAGTTATAACAGCCAGTAACTCCATTCTATTGTTTGTGGTTAGTTTAAACCCTCCACTCAATTCTTTGCGGTGTGGGCCGCTTATGAGAACGGCGCCATAACCTCCAGGTCCAGGATTTCCTCTACTTGAGCCGTCTGTATATATGGTAATTTTCATGCTAAAATGCCTACGCAAGTATAAGGAAAAGCCAATTATACTTCTTCTACAAATTCTTTTTTAAAGGCAGCCTTGCGCGATTCTGCCTGCGTTATAAGAAACAACAGCCATGCTCTATGAAGTCGAATGCGGCTCATTCAAAAGGATGTTAAAGCTCAAAATTGGTTAATTATGAGCTTCAAATGTTATATTCGTGAGCCAAACGATTACTTCGCTCCACAATGCAGGCAATCCTTTTACCATAAATCTAAAATAGTATGATTACAATAGTAAAACGTAGGTTCTTACCTAACAAAATTAAAGTTACAAGTTGGGAGATTATTGCTCCTTACTTTGAAGATTTATCTACTAGAAATCTGCATTCAAAAGAAGCCCTTGAAGATTGGCTTAAAGATAGAAGTGAGTTAGAGGCTTTTTTGAGTGAAGACCTCGCGTGGCGCTATGTGCGCATGACTTGCGATACTGCCAATAAGGAATTAGAAGCTGCTTATCTATTTTTTGTAGAAGAGATTGAACCTAAAATAGCACCGTTCACAGATTTGTTAAATAAGAAATTAGTTGGCTGCGAATACTTGTCGGACTTAAATACGGAAAAGTATTTTATATACCTCAGAGGTGTTAAAAAGGAAATAGAAATTTACCGAGAGGCCAACGTTCCTTTGTTTGCCCAAATTGCGGCCGAATCTCAAAAGTATGGAAGTATTATGGGCAGTTTAAGTGTTGAGATGGAGGGTAAAGAACTTACCTTGCAACAAGCTGCCAACTATCTTAAAAACCCCGACAGAGCCATTAGGGAAGAGGCGTTTAGAAAAATTAGCGAAAAGCGCTTAAGTCATGCCAATGATTTAGACCTCTTGTTTGATAAGTTATTGGGGTTAAGAAACCAAGTGGCTACCAATGCAGGTTTTGAGAATTTTAGGGATTATATGTTTGCGGCCATGGGGCGTTTTGATTATAAGCCTGAAGATTGCTTTGCTTTTCATGAAGCGGTTCAAACAGAAGTAGTGCCTTTGGTGAAAGCTTTTAATGAAAAAAGAAAAGCAGAACTGGGGCACGAACTTAGACCTTGGGATTTAGAAGTGGATACACAAAACAGACCTGCCTTAGAACCT
>JBIKKC010000282.1:0-2853 GCA_044360615.1 Bacteroidia bacterium
CCTGTTAAGTGGAGTAATGACTATTTTAAAATTCTATTTAAATACGAGTGGGAATTAACTAAGAGTCCGGCTGGCGCCAACCAATGGGTAGCCAAAACAGAAGACTTAATTATACCTGATGCCTTTGACTCAACAAAAAAGTATAAGCCAACCATGCTTACTACAGATTTGTCGATGCGTTTTGACCCAATCTATGAAAAAATTTCTAGAAGATTCATGGATAATCCACAAGAGTTTTCAGATGCTTTTGCCTTAGCTTGGTTCAAACTAACCCATAGAGATATGGGCCCTAAAACAACTTATATTGGTCCAGAAGCACCGAAGTTAGATTTACTATGGCAAGATCCAATTCCGGCTTTAAACCACAAATTAGTAGGTAAAAAAGAAATTGATATGCTTAAAACAAGTATTCGCAGCTCTGGTTTAAGTATTAGCGAAATGATTGCCACCGCTTGGGCTTCTGCATCTACTTACAGACATACTGATAGAAGAGGAGGTGCCAATGGTGCTAGAATTAGATTAGCTCCTCAAAGAAATTGGGAAGTGAATAACCCTGTGCAATTAAATAGGGTGTTGGGTGTGCTCGAAAAAATTCAAAAAGATTTTAATGATAAATCTAAAGAAGTTAAAATATCTATGGCCGACCTAATTGTATTAGCAGGAAATGTAGGTGTTGAATTGGCCGCAAAAAACGCTGGACATACCCTTGAAGTGCCTTTTACACCAGGAAGAATGGATGCCACCCAAGAGCAGACTGATGCAAAATCTTTTGCGGTGCTAGAACCTCAAGCAGATGGATTTAGAAATTATGTTAAGACTTCTTACACCACTTCAACCGAAGCTTTATTAATTGATAAAGCACAATTACTAAGACTTACAGCGCCAGAAATGACAGTATTGGTAGGCGGTATGCGTGCCATTCAAGCTAATTATGACAACTCTAACAAAGGGATTCTTAGCAGCACCAAAGATCAATTGAACAACGAGTTTTTTGTAAAACTATTAGAAATGGGAACCGTTTGGACAGCTAAAGATGATACCAAAGAAATTTTTGAAGGCAGGGATGCTAAAACCAATCAGTTAAAATGGGTTGCCACACGTGCCGATTTGATTTTTGGTTCGAACGCTGAGCTAAGAGCCATTGCAGAAGTTTATGCTAGTGCAGATGCGAAAGAAAAGTTTGTGAAAGACTTTGTGGCCTCTTGGAACAAAGTAATGAACTTAGATAGATTTGATACGAAGTAAGCATTGGGTTGGTAACTGCTTTATTTATACCCAACCATGATTGATTTAGAATACTCTTATTTATCGCTACCGAATACATTTTATCAAAAGGTAAGACCCAGTTCATTTAGTAAACCAGCGCTATTATTGCTGAACCAAACTTTATTAGATGAACTCCAGATTAAGCCTATAAATCCAGAAGTGTTTTTATCCTTCTTGTTGAACCAAGAAGCAGACGAGGCATTTGGGTCTTTTGCGCAAGCCTATGCAGGGCATCAATTTGGGCACTTTACCAAGTTAGGTGATGGCAGAGCAATAGTTATAGGAGAATATGTTGGCACAACAAAGCAACGCTACGACCTGCAAATAAAGGGAAGCGGCAGAACAGCCTACTCGCGCGGGGGAGATGGAAAGGCCACATTAAAATCTGTGCTGAGAGAATACTTAATGAGTGAAGCCATGCACGCCCTAAGAGTGCAAAGCGCTAGAAGTTTGGCAGTAGTTAAAACAGGAGAAATGGTGCAGCGCGAAATAGCGCAAGAAGGTGCATTTTTGCTTAGATTGATGAAAAGTCATATACGTGTTGGCACCTTTGAATATGCCAGACATTATGGTTCAAGCGAAGACATGAAAGCCCTATTGGATTATACCATTCAACGCTTATACCCCGAAATTAAGCAAGAAGAAAACCAAGCCTTGGCCTTGCTAAAAAAGGTGATGTTGGTTCAAATAGATTTAGTAGTAGATTGGATGCGTATTGGTTTTATACACGGGGTAATGAACACAGACAACACTGCAATTAGCGGAGAAACCTTTGATTACGGACCTTGCGCGTTTATGAATGTTTACCATCCACAAACAGTGTTTAGCTCTATTGATACCCAAGGACGTTACGCCTTTGGAAATCAGCCAAACATTATTAAATGGAACCTAGCCAAGTTTGCCGAAGCCTTATTGCCCTTGCTACATCCCGAACCAGAAATTGCAGTAAAACTAGCCCAAGGCGCCATAGATGAGTTTGAAGAGATTTGGTATAAAAAGTATTATACCATGATGCTGCTGAAATTAGGTATAGCAGATGCTTCACCAGAAAATTATAGCTTGGTAAATGAATTACAAGTGCTAATGAAAGCCTTAAAATTAGATTATACCAATACCTTTTTGGCCTTAACCCAAAACAATATAGAAGCAGGCAGCCCTATGGATTCTGCTGATGTTAACAATTGGTTAGAGAAATGGAAGTTGCTTATTCAAAATGCTACAGGCATGGCACAGGCAAAAAAAATAATGGAGGCACAAAACCCAGCGTTTATTCCAAGAAATTATTTGGTAGAAGAAGCCTTAGAAAAGGCAACAGCAGGAGATTTTACTCAATTTGAACAATTCCTAAAAGTATTGCAAAATCCGTATCAATACCAAGAAAGTTTGAAGCAATATACGATTCCACCAGCAGCAGAATTTGAAACAAGTTATGCTACATTTTGTGGTACGTAAACTTTATGCCTAACTAAACATGGAAGAAAAATATTGGCTCTTTATTTTATTGGCATTTGTTTCGGAAGTTATTGGAACGGTATCTGGCTTTGGCTCTTCCATACTATTTGTGCCCATTGCCGCTATGTTTTTCGA
>JBIKKC010000283.1:0-2850 GCA_044360615.1 Bacteroidia bacterium
ATTGCAGCATACGCTATGGCGACTTTAAGAAAGATTTAGCAGAAGATTTGATAAATTATTTAGCCCCAGTTAGAGAGAAGATAGAGGCAATTTCTGCCAACAATACCTTACTTAAACAGGTGGTTGAAAGAGGCAAGGAGAAGGCTGTAGCAAGTGCTGCTAAAACTGTAGCAGAATGTAGAGAAGCGATTGGGTTTAGAAGTTTTTGATTTCTTGTAGCTTCTTGGCCAATTCTTCTTCTATTCCTTGGGTGATACTACTTTCAATGAGTGAACCTATTTCTATATCAAAGGCAACTATTACAATAATTACCAGCAAAGAAAATCCTATGCCCATGAGTGCTAATAATAATTTTGCTGCATCCTGTTTTTGATTCATTCGCTTGAGGTGTTAAATGATTTTTACTTTATGTTTTTTGCTTTTTCTTTTGTGCCGAAGGAAACAAAACATTATTTAATATCAATCGATAACCAGGAGAATTAGGATGTAGGTTCAAATCTGTAGGCGGCTCTCCTACTTGGTGTTGGTAGTCTTCTGGGTCGTGGCCGCCATAAAATGTCCATGTACCTTTACCAGCAGTGCCATGAATATAACGCGCTTCATTTAACGACTTATTATCTCCTAAAATTAATACTTCAGATTTTATAAAAGGCTTTCTAAAGGCAGTGGTTTGTCCCCAAAAACCTTTCACCGTGCTGGTATGATTTTGATTTAACATAGTTGGCACCATATCCCATTTTGCACTAAACTCAAATAAAGAGAACACATCAGTTTCTTCTGTTACTGGGCGTGTACCTTGCATGGCATCTATGTAGCTGTGCTCATAAACAAATGGATCAATATAGAGCTTGTAATCTTTAAAGGCAAAGCCCCTACTAAAATCCAATTTTCTATCTGCACTCCAGTCTGCAGGGTCGCCATCAAAAACTTGCTCGCAAATATCTATGCCATCAGCTGCTAGTGCAATATCCCAGGTATCTGTTGCGCTGCACATGGCAAACATAAAGCCACCGCCAAGCACATAATCTCTTATCTTTTTAGCCACTGCCAATTTTAACTCACTTACTTTTGTAAAGCCATGTTTAGCAGCCATGGACTCTCCTTCTCTTACCTCGGCTTGGTACCAAGCGGCATTAGAAAAGCTGCTATAAAACTTACCAAATTGCCCCGTAAAATCTTCATGATGCACATGCAACCAATCGTATAATGGCAATTTATTTTCTAACACTTCATCATCATAAATAACCTCATAAGGTATCTCTGCATAAGTTAAAACTAAAGTAACGGCATCGTCCCAAGGTTGCTTTGTTTTAGGGCTGTAAACGGCTATTTTAGGGGCTTTAAGCAACTTAACCAATTCCATATTTACATCTGGTTTGGCAATTTGCATTAAGATTTCAGTTACTTGTCCTTCGCTTATCACTTCATAACTTACTCCTCTTAATCGGCATTCCTTTTCTAGCGATGCACTAAATTGCATCATAAAACTTCCACCCTTATAATTTAATAGCCAATTCACTTCTCCATCTTGTTTCAATACCCAAAAAGCAATGCCATAAGATTTTAGGTGATTTTTTTGCTCATTATCCATAGGTAAAAGGATACGGGTAGCATTGGAGACAAATGAAAGGCTAATGAAAAAACTAATTAAGAATAAGCGCATAGGTCAAAATTAGGACTTATTTTGAATACTTTCTGTAAGAATATTGTATAGATTCAATAGTTGGGTTTCGTCTTTTAAAAGACTTCGATGTATGTTAAGACTAACTGTATCTCCACGTTTGGCAGGCCCCGTTTGCGCTAAGGCTGGATCCATTTCCATAATTTTAAGAGCGGTTTCTTGAATGATAGGTTTTAATACATCAAAAGGAAGTTCTTTGCTTTTAAGTAAATCCTTAGTTAGTGTAAAGAGGTGGTTGCTAAAATTATTAACAAACACAGCGGCAAGATGCAGCATTTGTCTTTGCGGTTCTTGACAAATAATGGCTTGTGCTGCTATTAAATCGGCAAAAACTTCTAAAATTCTTTGGTCTTCTTCATCAGCGGCCTGCACTACTACCGGCACCTTCTTAAAATCTATCTTTTGATTTTTACTAAAGGTTTGAACCGGCCAAAACACACCGCAATGTTGTTTTGAACCTAGTGATGCTACAGGTAAAATACCAGAGCAATGGGCTATTATACCATGCGTTTGAATACCATTAGCAACATGCTCAATTGCTCCATCGCTAATGGCTAACAGCACCAAATCAGTTTCTTGCGGTATTTGGTTCAAAGCGTTAAAAACAGGTACACCATAGAATTGCCCCATTTCTTTTGCTTTATCTGTGTCTCTAGCCCAAATTCCTTTAAGGTCAATATTGGCATTAAGCATGGCTTGAACCAAATGATGCGCTAGATTTCCACTTCCTATAATAGCTGAACTTAACATATTAATGAATCAAAGCTAAGCAAATGCCAGCGTTGTGCAAATTTTGATAACTAAAATTGCAAGTTTTTTAAATAATATTGAACACAGAATTATCCTAATTATTATGAACAATCACGAAATAGATTACCGCATTTTTGGAAGTGAAATGCAATGTGTAGAAATTGAGCTCGACCCAAATGAAACAGTGATGGCAGAACCAGGATCATTTATGATGATGAACGATGGCATACAAATGAATACCATTTTTGGTGATGGCTCCCAAGACCAAGGTGGTATTTTTGGAAAGTTAATGTCGGCCGGCAAGCGCCTACTTACTGGTGAAAGCTTGTTTATGACAGCCTACACCAATATGGGTCAAGGTAAGAAAACAGCTACCTTTGCCTCTCCTTATCCTGGCAAAATAATCCCTATAGATTTAA
>JBIKKC010000284.1:0-2840 GCA_044360615.1 Bacteroidia bacterium
TGGTGTTTCACCTGGTGCCACTTGGACCCAAACAAGTTTTAATGATTCTCTTTGGGCTTTTAAGGCTGGTAAGTTTGGTTATGGAGATCCTGCTACTACCACACTTAGTTTTGGTAGCGACTCTAATAACAAACACATTACTACTTATTTTAGAACTCAGTTTAACATGAGCAATACCGCGGGTTTTGATACCTTAATCTTTAATTTGTTAAGAGATGATGGCGCAGTAGTTTATATTAATGGAGTAGAGGCATTTAGAAGTAATATGCCAACTGGTACAATTTCAAATACTACCTTGGCATCAAGCGATGTTACAGGTGCTGCAGAATTGACCTATACAGAGTTTCGTGTTCCTAATACCTTAGTTAATGGTTTGAACACAATTGCTGTTGAAGTGCACCAAGCCAGTGCCCAAAGTGATGATAAAGGTTTTGACATGAGCATTGCTGCTAAGCGTGTGCCTATGACCGTTTTAAACTTCCCTGTAGGTAAATTAAGCGAGTGGTATTATTTAGACAATGGAACAGACCAAGGAACTGCTTGGAGAGCGCCTGCTTTTTATGAAGGTAATTGGAGCTATGGCCCTGGTATTTTAGGTTATGGTGATCCATCTGCTACCACCTTAGGTTTTGGGCCAAATTCTAGCAGTAAATACATTACTTCTTATTTTAGAAAGCGTATACAAGTTGCTAATATAAATGCCCTTGCAGATTCTTTACAGTTTAACATGATATGCGATGATGGTGCCATTGTTTACGTAAATGGGGTTCAAGCTTTTAAACATAATATGCCAGATACAGGTGTTATCAATCACCTAACATGGGCTACTGCCATAGTAGATGGTGCGCTAGAAAGAACCTATGTTACCTTTATGGTGCCTAAATCTGTATTAATGAATGGGCAAAATGTTATAGCTGTAGAATTGCACCAACGCGATGGAACAAGTTCTGATATTTCCTTCGATATGGAAATTATAGAAGACCCGCGTACTTTAAATCTAATAACTCCTGCAAAAGGCTCCTCTGTGGCTGCTGGTCAACCTTTGGCTGTAAACTGGTATAGTATTCCTTCAATACAAAAAGTGAGAATAGAATTGTCTACCAATGGAGGCACAAGTTGGGCGACTTTAGTTAACAATCACCCAGCTAGTAATAAGCCTTATACTTTTACTTTGCCAAATATCAATGCGTCTAATTCTTGGATTAGAATAACAGACAGTACGGGTGTTTATAAAGACTCATCCAACATTTGGATTTACCCAGTTCCAGCGCCATTTAATGCTTGTGTAGATTCTTTACATATAGGTTGTTTTACATCTGTACCAATGGCTAGAAATCAAATTTTTAAAGGGCCAAGCAATCATACCTTTCAGCAAATTGGTCGCCAAGGGCAAACCCATAGTTTGGGTGGAACAGTTGGTGGTAACTTAGATTTTACAGGATTTGTAACTACTGGCGGAAGCAGTAAACGCGGAGCTTTAGGCGTTAATGAAGAAAATACTCCTGGTGGCGTTAGCGTTTTTTATATTCGCTTTAATGATTCTACTGGAACTTGGTTAAGAGATTCATCTGGTAAAGTAGTAACCACTGATCCTGGAGTGGTTCAATTTACTAGAAATTGTTCTGGTGGTGTTACACCATGGGGAACTATTATTACTGCAGAAGAATCATTCAATACAGGCGATGTAAATGCCGATGGATACCAAGATGTTGGCTGGTTAGTAGAGTACAATGTAAATACCCGCAGAGTGATGGATTATAACAATGATGGAATTAAAGATAAGTTATGGCAAATGGGTAGAATGAGTCATGAAAATGTAGTTATTAAGAACGATAGTTTAACCGCTTATTATGGCGAAGATGGAGGAACTAGTTGTGTCTATAAATTTGTTGCTTTCCAAAAAATGCGCATGGATAGTGGGTTATTATATGTTTTGCAACGTAACGGAGCAAGTGGTAATTGGGTGTTGGTTCCTAACGCAACACAAGCGCAACGCAATACTACACCTTCTATAGCTAGTGGTTTAGGTGGTACAAATTTTAATGGCGTGGAGGATGTGGAAATTAGTCCTATTAATGGAATGATTTATTTTACTAGTAAAAACAATGCGCGAATTTATAGATTTACAGATAACGGCACTACTGTTTCTAACTTCGAAGATTATGTTGGAAATGCAGCTGTAAATTACAGTATGAATGTTGAAGGTGGCGGTACACAATCTGCCAATTGGGGTTCTGGTATAGATAATTTAAGCTTTGATAATGTTGGAAATCTTTGGGCGCAACAAGATGGCGGTAACGGGCATATTTGGGTAATTAGACCAGATCATACGCCTTTTGCACCTAAGGTAGATATTTATGCAACTACCCCTGCAGGTAGCGAATCGAGTGGTTTAACCTTTACACCTGACTTTAGATTTGGTTTCTTATCTATTATGGGAGCCTCTGGTGCAAATGCAACCAGCGCATTAGATGCTACAGGCACACCAGTGGTGTTTAATACAGGTAACACCTTAATTATTGCCAATAAAAAGTTTTTAGGCTCTTTAGCTGCTGTGCCGGTTGAGTTTTATGAGTTTAAAGTAAGTAGAAAAGGTGAAGATGCCGCTTATATCCAATGGTCAACTGCTTCTGAAACTAATAATGAGAAATTTTTAGTAGAGCGTTCTATAGATGGTTTAAATTATGCAACCATAGCAACTATAGCAGGTGCGGGTAATAGTGTGTCGGTTCAAAACTATACCATGCTTGATCCTAGCCTTGAACCTAAAACCTATTACTACAGAATTAAACAAGTAGATTTTGATGGCAAATACAGCTATTCGGTGGTTAGGATTTTAA
>JBIKKC010000285.1:0-2810 GCA_044360615.1 Bacteroidia bacterium
ATGGAAGATGCCAAATTTGCCATGAGCGCAGGTTTTGTTTATCGCCACCTTCCAACAGTGCAAGACGCTGCTATTGGTATCCTCGGAAATGGTCGTACAACTTTTGTTTTCCCAGGTTCTGCACCAGCGCAAGACCTATGGGAAGCTAACACTAGGGTGGTTTCAAAAATTAATCCTCAGTTTGGTATTATTGGTAATATTTATTTTGGAAATGGACAGGCTAATGGAAGTGACGCTAGAACCATTAATAGATATGGAATTGACATTAGAACCATTTATAAAAGAATGAAATTAATGACAATTGTAAAAATTGATGATTGGGGTCCTTTTGATTACCATAGAGATTTTAACCAAACATTCCCACTCCAACTTATAGGCGATTGGTCACTCGAAATTGGCAAACCAGATTGGTTTATGTTGCCTGGTACCAAAATTGGATTCCGAGCAACTTACCGTACGCTTGACAAATACTCTAATAGGTATTCCCCTACTACTAAAGTTGACAATTCAGGACAAGTTGTTCCAGATCCCAATGCAATCGGATTCCCTAACGGTAATGAGTGGGAGATAAGAACCTACGTTCAGATTAATATCAATAATTAATACAATTCAAAACTTATTAAATAATCATAATATGAAAAGTTTAAGCAAAAATATCAGACTCATTATCCTCTTATTTGCCTTTGTGATTCTTCAATGGGGATGTAAAAGAGAGCTGTCTGACGAAGCCGTCTTGCCTACATTTTCGAACACTGCAGAAATTTTTACAGATAACTTTATTGGTTTAGGCTCCAATTTTTATTTCCCTTTTGCCGATGCAAAACCAGATGTATTTTCAGTAGATATAAAAGAGGGTTATAACAGCAGTGCTTCTGTAAGAATAGATGTGCCTAATAATACAGACCCAACAGGAACCTATGCAGGGGCTATTTTTAGAGTTGATGGTGCAGGCAGAAACCTTACTGGCTTTGATGCACTCACTTTTTACGTGAAGGCATCTACAGGTACAAAACTTGGTGACGTTGGATATGGGATAGATTACTTAGGTGATAAGTATCAAGTTGCCATCCAAAATATTAATGTTGGAACAAATTGGTCTAAGGTTATTATTCCAATACCCGACCCATCTAAACTTGTGAACGAGAGAGGTGTTTTTTGGTTTGCTGCTGGAACGCAAGGAACCAATGGTTTGGGATATACCCTTTGGTTTGATGAAATTAAATTTGAAAAGCTTGGAACAGTGGGTAAACCAACCTCAAGCATGCTAAATGGACAAACAAGTTCGGTTAAGGCATTTATTGGTTCAACCATAAGTATAACTGGATTAACACATGTTTATAATCTCGTAAACGGACAAGATGTGAGTGTTATTTCCACTGCAGCATATTATAATTTTACCAGTTCTAATCCAGCTGTTGCTACTGTAAATGAAAAGGGTGTAGTGACTGCACTGGCAATTGGTACCGCAGATATTACTGCTAGTGTAAATGGCGTTGCTGCGAGAGGAAAACTCACAATAGAATGTAAAGGAGATTTGGTAGGTTCACCAATACCAACTAAACCTCAGGCGGATGTGAAATCTCTATTTAGCGATGTTTATACCAATGCAACTGAAAGTAATTTTACACCTGGTTTTGGAGGTTCTACCACTATAACCGAAATTTTAAATACCAGTACTGGAAAAGTAGCACAATACAGCAACAATAATTATACAGGTATTATGTTCACCGAAAACCGGGTGGATGCATCAACCATGGGCTTTTTGCACATTGATGCTTACGTTGAAAATGCTGCTACTACTATTGGAATTCAAATTAGAGATATAGGGGCAAACAAAACCATTGAAACAGATGTGAATACTGGCAATCCAATGGGTGATGATAAAGATTTAAGAACAAATTTATCAGGTTTTCAAGCAGGGGTTTGGAAGTCTTTTGATATTCCACTCACTGGGGCAATAGCAAGTCAAAAAAACAACTTAGGCGCTATTATTATCACAGGTGGTCCTAATTTTATTCTAGACAATATTTATTTCTATAAATAATAACTAATTTTAAAGATGAAGTTAATGAAACATTCAAATAAAATAATACTAATGGCACTCATTGCCGTTGTTGTTGCAAGTTGTAAGGTTGAACCAATACAGCAGTTACCAGAAAGGAATTTTGAGTTGGTTTGGAGTGATGAGTTTGAAGGCGATTCTGCTACTTTACCCAAAGCCGAAAAATGGACATACGATTTAGGCACTGGCCAAAACGGTTGGGGTAATAACGAGCTTCAAAGCTATACAAATAATCCTAAAAATGTATCTTTAGATGGTAAAGGTAATCTTGTAATCACTGCCCTAAAAAGTAGCAATGGAAGTTACACTTCCGCACGTGTAAAAACACAAGGTTTATTTACCCAAAAATATGGTAAGTTAGAGGCGCGCATAAAAACGCCAACCGGCCACGGCATTTGGCCAGCATTTTGGATGTTGGGAAATAACATCACTACAGTTAGCTGGCCGCAATGCGGAGAGATTGATATTATGGAGCAGAAGGGAAAATTTTCTAATATTACTTACGGTTCTATTCATGGTCCTGGGTATGCTGGAGGGCAAGCCATTACTTCTACCTTTACACTTGCAAACGGCAGATTTGATACCGACTTTAATGTATACGCTGTAGAATGGAATGAAAGTAAAATTGATTTTTTTGTAAACAATTATCTTTATAAAAGAATTACACCCGGTGAGGTGTCTGGTGAGTGGGTATTTAACCAACCATTTTTTATCATCTTGAACATCGCTGTTGGTGGAAACTTTGTTG
>JBIKKC010000083.1:0-8962 GCA_044360615.1 Bacteroidia bacterium
TAGCAGTTTGCTAAACGGGGCAGTATAGGGATTGGTAAAGTTAAGTAGTGCACGGCGAAATTGCTTGTTTTTATTCTCTTCCCCTAAATCATCAAAGGTACCACTCACATCATAAACTACCTTGCTTATGCCTAAACCATTTTGATAAAAAGCCAAAGAGATATCAATATTTTTAACACCAATTAAAGCACCACAAGCACCACCTTGCATATAGGTATTTTGCTTAAACCAAGAACTATCTTTTACAATTTGGTAAGCATTACCTGCGGGGTCTTTTAACAAATAAGTGGCATCGCCTTTTGGGTCTGAACCTAATGTAGAAATAGGAAGTGACTTATACTTACTATTTTGATAAGATTGGGCTGGATCTGTAGCTTTAAACTTAACGGCATTTACGCCCAAATCTCCAATTTGCACTGGAGCACCTTTGCCTGGGGTTCTGCTGGTAAACTGCCATATCTCTGTGCCGCCACCACCATTCATATTCATGGCCAGAATTGCTCTACGGGCATGCACTTCACCGCCCGTATAGCGCGTCATGAGTGGTGCTTTGGCCTCATCATCAAAAATTTGAACATTAACGCCAAGTGCTTTTCTAAGCCACTTAAATGTCTCGGGAGAATTTTCGCAACCAATGCCTATTTGTTGAATACCAGAAATAAAAGCCATACTATTATTAGGATAATTTTAATTTTTTAACGAGGAAAAAATAAAGAAATGGAAGGTATTTTCTAAGAAAAACCAAAACCAATTCCCCTTTTGCAATATAAATTTTTCGTTTGTTGGCCATTAAGCCCTTTACAATCTTATCTGCACAAATATTGGCAGCAATGCCTTTAGCCTGACCGTCATCCATAACTGAATGGGAAGTACCATCAGATTTAAGGGCATTCATAGAAATATTTGTTTTAATCCTACCAGGAGAAATAGTAGTAAAATAAACATTTGAATTTTGATTTTCTAACATCCAAGATTCGAAAAAACCTTCAAGGGCGTGTTTAGAAGCTGAATATGCACTTCGTTGCGGAAAGCCAAAGGTGCCCACCACCGAACTTATTAAAACAATATTTGCTCGCGGAGCTGCTACAAGCATTGGCCATAAAGCTTTGGTTAATGCTACTTGACCAAAGAAATTAACCTCCATAATACGCCTATCTACTTCAATGGAAGTTTCTTCTGCTTGTGAGCGTTGACTTATCCCTGCATTATTTATAAGTACATCAATTTGGTTGAACCTAACTTTAAGGGTATTGGCAAATTCTACTATGCTACCTGGGTTTGCTACATCTATAAATAAATTATGGCATATAGCACCTTTGGCCTCACAGATTGCCTTTGTGCCTTCTAACACCTCTAGGCGTCGGGCGGCTAATACTAGCTGAGTACCCTTGGCAGCAATTGCTTCGGCCAAAGCTTTACCAATACCAGAAGAGGCACCAGTTATAACAATTACTTTATTTTCAAAAAATGAGTTCATAATTTAAGGGTGCTAAAATAAGCTGATTTGTGCAGGTAACAAGTTAAAAGTCATTCTGTGATGCACACAAGGTCCAAATTCTTTTATAGCCGCTCTATGGGCAAGTGTTGGATAGCCTTTATTTTGTTGCCAATTGTATTGCGGAAATTCTTGGTGAATTATTTCCATAAAGGCATCTCTATGTGTTTTGGCTAAAATGCTAGCCGCTGCAATGGCTTGGTATTTTGCATCGCCCTTTACAATACAAATATGTTGGGTTTGCGGATAGGGAATAAATCTATTTCCATCTATGAGTAAGAGTTCTGGTTTAACAGAAAGTTTTGCCAAGGCACGGTGCATAGAAAAAAAAGAAGCCTTTAAAATATTTACTTTATCAATTTCTTGGTTAGAGTAAGAAGCAACTGCCCAAGCAAGCGCCTTCTCCTCAATTTCTGGCCTTAGGGCATTTCTTTCTGCCTCGCTTAATTTTTTAGAGTCATCTAATCGTTTTATGGGCTTTTTGGGATCAAGCATTACGGCAGCGGCAAATACAGGGCCAGCCAAGCAACCTCTGCCAGCCTCATCGCAACCCGCTTCGGGCACCTCTCTTTGATAAAAACGTTTGAGTGACACAGCGCAATAATACAAAGTTTAGATTAAAGCTATATTTTTACGACCCTTAAAATACATGAAGAAAACTTTTGTAAGCAACCTAATCTTATTAATGGGCGTTAATTTGCTCATTAAACCCTTTTGGATTTTGGGTATAGACAGGGGTGTTCAAAACCATGTAGGCTATGTGCAATATGGCATTTACGCCGATTTGTTTGCCTTTTCTATGTTGTTTATTACGTTATTAGACCTTGGTTTAAATACGTATATGTCGTCTAACGTGGCTAAAAACCCCGAAAAACTAAGAGAAGAATTTACAGCACTTACCACCTTTAAATTAAGTTCATCCCTTATCTATTTAGGCTTAACCCTAACCTTAGGACATTTTAACGGCTATGATGACGATAGAATATCCTTGCTTCTTCTTCTTGGGTTCAACCAGATACTTTCTTATTTTTACTCTTATTTTAGAAGTATTGTGGGCGGTTTACAGTATTTTAAAACAGATGCTTTATTATCTGTAGTTGACCGCAGTTTAATGATTATTTTTTGTGGGCTAATGTTATGGTTTGGCTTATTTGAAATGAGTATTCAACATTTTATTTACGCCCAAACGCTGGCCTATTCTGCGGCCACCTTAGTTGCCTTCTCTGTTATTAGGCCAGAGCTTTACCAATTAAACTGGAAGATAAATTTAACCTTATTTAGCAAAATTTTAAAGCAAATGGCACCCTATGCTTTGCTATCTTTACTAATGACCTTTTACACCCGATTGGATGTGGTATTGATACGTAAACTTGCCCCAGAAGGCGATTTACAAAATGGCATTTATGCTTCTGCAGTTCGCTTGCTAGAAGCAGCCAATATGATGGCCGCACTGGTGGCAATGCTATTACTTCCCATTTTCTCTAAGATGATATCCAAAAAGGAAGACTTAAGCAATTTGGTTCAATTTAGTACAGGCTTAATGGTGGTTCCTGCTTTTACCCTTTCTTTAATTGCTTATGTTTGGCAACAGCCTATTATTAGGTTATTAAATAATCAAAGTACAGATTTTTCGGGCCATGTTTTTGGCTTGGTAATGCTATGTTTTTTACCCCTTGCCATTATGTATGTATTTGGCACGCTGCTTACCGCCAATGGCAGTTTGCGGGTATTAAACAAATTGGCCTTTATTGCCTTAGTTGTTAACTTAACGTTAAACTTTTGGCTTATTCCAAATAAACAAGCCTTAGGAGCCGCCATAGCAGCTTTGGTAACCCAATCATTTATTGGTCTCACTAATTTATTATTTGGCCACAAAATCTTAGCTATTCGGTTTGAACCAAACTTTCTTTTAAAATTATTTAGCGCCCTGACATTCACCTTGGTAAGCGCATTGACACTTAATCATTTGGACATAAATTGGCAATTGGGAGCAATGGTAACCGCAGGGATAGCCATACTAAGTATGTTAATTTTTCGTATTATTGATTTGAAAAAAGGTTTAAGCTTGCTAAAAGAAAGAACCGAATAACAATGCCTTTTATTAAGCTTAAAATTATATTTTTGCGCACTTTATGAATAAGAAAAAGAAACAATATTACTTTGAGCTGATAGATGTATTTACGTTTATTGTGCGTTGGAGAAAGAAGCTCATCATCATTTGTTCTGTATCGGCCATTTTATCTATTATCATTTCTAGCCCTTGGATAATTAAGCCTAAATTTCTTTCTACCGCTGTATTTTACCCTAGTACCAACAACTCCATTTCGAGTGCCTTATTAACCGATAGTAGGGTAAAACAAAAAGACCCACTAGAATTTGGAGAGCAGGTAAGTGCCCAGCAATTTGTTCAAATTTTAGAATCGGATTACTTAAAAGGCAAGGTAATTAAGCGCTTTAAATTAGAAGAACACTACGGTATTGAGGCAAGCGATAAAGAAAAGAACTACAAATTGGGTAAGAAATACGAGAAAAACATTAGCACAAAAAAAACGCCCTATGCTTCTATTGAAGTAAATGTTTTAGATGAGGACCCACAAACTGCTGCCGATATTGCCAATGGTATCGTTATGATTTTGGATAGCGTTAAAACAGAGGTTCAAAAACGTATTGCCTTGCAAGCTTTAAATATTATAGAAACAGAATACAAGCGCAAGGAAGAAGAAATTAATGCCATTAAAAACCGCATGAACGAGTTAGGTGCTAAAGGTGTTTATAATGTTGAAGAACAATCGAAGGCCATTACAGAATTGGCAGGTAAAGGCGGCATGACAGAATCTGTTAGGGCCCAACAAAACAATTTGGCCATGTATGGTGCAGAATCGCAAAGTTTGCAAGCCACGCTAGAGTACCAAATAGAGCAAATGACCGAGTTAAAGAAGAAATTGGACCAAGCACGTATTGATGTAAACGGAAACTTATCTAATGTATTTATTCTACAAACTGCCACCGCAGCAGAAAGAAAAGCATATCCTATACGTTGGTTAATTGTGGCTGGAGCTATTTTAGGTTCCTTTATTTTGGGCTGTATTGTTTTGTTATTTGTAGAAAAATTTCAACGCAACGGCGACTTAATTTCCTAACCAGTGAACTTAGCGGCAAAGAACAAATGGTTCTGGGCAAGTGGCATAGTTTTTATTTTGCTCAATTGCCTTGGCATTGCCTTTGAATGGTATTGGGTTGCAGCCCTGCCCGGCTTAGCTGCTTTAGCCTTGTTGGCATTACTTAAATTAGATACTTTAATTATTATTCTTGTTTTCTTGGTTCCTCTTTCTATTAATGTAGAAAATGTAGTGCTAGGGCTTGGCTTAAGTTTACCCGTAGAACCCATGATAATTGGGGTATTTCTTTTGGTAATTTATAAATTTATTATTGATGGTGAATATGATTTTAATGTATTAAAGCATCCAATTAGTATTGCCATTCTTATCAATTTAGCTTGGATATTATTTACTTGTTTTACCTCACAAGAAAAGGTGGTAAGTATCAAATTTTTCTTATCTAGAAGTTGGTTTCTATTGGTGTTTTATTTCTTGGGTGTAGTGTTATTTAAAAACTTTAAAAACATTTATTCTTATTTATGGGCCTATATGATTCCCTTAGCTGCGGTAATTATTATTACGCTAGTTAAACACAGTTACGATAATTTTTCTCAAATAACTTCCTTCGAAATTATGGCGCCCTTTTATATTGCTCATGGGATTTATGCCGCCGCCATTGCCTTTTTTATTCCCCTGCTTTTATTGTTTTTGCTCTTTGGTTTTAGGATGAACCTAAACTTCATGACCGTAATTTTTTCGGGAGCTATATTGGTTTTATTTTTAGTGGGTTTAATATTTAGCTACACGCGCGCAGGTTGGGTAAGTTTATTGGCTGCTGCTGCCTTAGGTATAGCTATTATCTTTAGACTTCGCCTTTGGCACATGGTAGTAGTATTGGCCATTGGGGTATCTTTTATTGCGGTTAACTTTGATGACATTTTCTTTCAGCTGTATCAAAACAAACAGAACTCTGCAGAAGGATTTGAGAAACATTTAGAATCTGTTTCTAATGTAAGAAATGATGTATCTAATTTAGAGCGAGTAAACAGATGGGCAGCTGCCATAAATATGGTGAAAGAAAAACCCATAGTTGGATTTGGACCTGGAGCCTATAGCTTTACTTATGCGCCTTACCAGGACCCAGAATTTGAAACCCCCATTACCACAGCATTTGGCGACCAAGGTCATGCCCACAGCGAATATCTAAATCCTTTATCTGAAAGTGGTTGGTTGGGGCTAGTTAGTTTTCTGTTAATCGTGTTTGTCACTTTTCATACTGGCCTTAAATTAATTTATAGAGGCAGAACTACTCAAATTAGAATTCTTAGCGCAGGAATACTTTTGGGATTAATTACCTATTTGGCACATGGACTTTTGAACGCCTACAGCGAACAAGATAAAATTGCTGTATTACTTTGGGGTTTTATTGGAATGATAACGGCTTTAGATTTATACCATCAAAAAGGAGAAGGTGAGGGAGAATTAGAGGAATTGGCTTAACCCTTTTTATTGATACCGTATTTTAAGCTAATAATATTACTCATGCCTATTAATCCTTGGTTAAAGGCATTGCCCATGGCATAATCTATAGAGAACGATTTGAGTTTAATGCCCACTCCTAAGCTTGGCATACCATTAAAAGATTCCTTACCACTAATATCGGTTACTCTTTGCAAAGTGCTGTAGCCTCCGCGAAGAAAAACGAAATCACTGTAACCTAATTCTAAGCCCATTCTAGGATCAAGATTTATTATATTAGAGCTTATTAAAACATTGCGCTGCCCATCTGTGGTGAGGTCTAAATTGAACTCTGGCAATACGCTGTACTTTTTATTTTTAAATTCAAATTTACGTGCAACGCCAAATGTAAAACGAGGTAGTGTAATCTCTAGGCCTCCGCTTGGCAATGCATTTCCAGCGGCAATTAATTGGTTTTTATCTTCGGCACTTAAGTTATAATCCCAGGCGTTAAAAGTGCTGGTAATATCTCTACCCATAGCCGCAAACTTCCAATCTCCTTTAAAGTAAGTGGCACCCACATCTAGGCCAAATCCCCATGCGCCGCCAAAGTCGCCCACTACCCTTCTAATTACTTTTGCATTCATGCCTAAATTTAAACCAGGAATCTTAGTTTCTTTAGCATAAGAAGCTACAAAAGCATAATCTACAGCAGAAAAGCTTCTTATTAGGGAGTAATTAATTTGCCCGTCTTGCATTAAATACAGGGTATTAGGAATACCATCTACTCCTAGTCTAATCACAGAGAAAGCAAGTTTAGAATTATCTGTAAGGTTAAAACCAACACTTCCATAATCATGCTTGGCAATGCCTGCAAATTGTTCGTTGTGCATGGCACTAATTTGAAGGCTTTCGCTCATTTGCATTAAACCAGCAGGATTCCAATAAGTAGCAGTAACATCTGAAGTGCTAGCAATTACAGAGCCACCCATTCCCATAGCGCGACCACCGATGCCAATATTTAAAAACTCATTACTGTATTTTAAAACTTGCGCTTGCGTTTGGTTCAAACCAAGCGCTACAATTAACAGCAAAAGATAATTTTTCATTCAAAAACGTTTTTCAATTCATACAACAATGCTTGCCTATTGGCAAAAAATCCGGACTCTAGCTCCTGCACGCCTTCCATTAAAATTTGCTTGTCGGCAAAACTAAGGGCAGGCAAACCAGCGCGCATTAACACTCTGCTTAACGAATAAGCAAATAGGTTATTATCTGGATAATTTGCAATATAACCCACTTTGCGAAAATGCTCAAAATTTCTGAGAAATCTTACGGTGTCTATACAATTGTGGGAGTTCATAAAATCTGCCAATTTAGTTTCTTCAATTTGGCGCATGTAACTGTAAAACCTAGGTGCAACAATAGGTACGTGCTGAACCAACAAGCGATCTAATAGCATTTCGAAGAGAATATGGCCGATAAACCATTTGCGATGAATGGTTTCTTGAAAAGGCAATTGTTTAACTTTTTCTAAACATTTAGCCGACCCTTCTTCAAAAAAGTGAGAGGCATGAAAGCGCTTATCGGCCGCCAAATGCTTGCTGCATCCTTCATTTAAGTTGATAAAAAATTCTGACTCATTTCCTAAAGCCGTATGTCTGCCTAAGCCTTTTACCAAACCTCTGCTAATATCGGGCAGGATTAAGCCTAAGTGGTAGGCGGCACTCTTTTGGGCTTGTTCGTCGATGTAGAAGTGGGAGAGGTAATTCAATTTTAATTATGAGGTATGAAGTATGAACTATGAAGTATGAACTATGAAGTATGCTTGCCCGACGGAGCTTTAGCGAAGGCGGGAAGTATGAGGTATGAGGTATGAAGTATGAGGTATGCTTACCCGACGGAGCTAAAAGCCTTCGCCAAGGCTTCGGAATTCTAGGTTAGCGGAGGCGGGAAGTGTTATTTTTTATTTGCGAATAACGTGTTTTTTGAGGATTTATGAATGGGTTAATTTTTTGCAAACTCCCCTTTCTTACCTATTTTCGCGGCATGAGCAATTTTGTAGCCGAATTAACTTGGCGTGGCATGCTGCATGATGTAATGCCTGGCACTGAGGAACAATTAAATAAAGAAATTACAAATGGTTATATAGGGTTTGACCCAACCGCTGATAGTTTGCATGTGGGGCATTTAGTGCAAGTTATGACGCTAATTCATTTCCAAAGAGCAGGACATAGACCCTTTGCTTTGGTGGGCGGTGCAACAGGTATGGTTGGCGACCCTTCTGGAAAATCAGCTGAAAGAAATTTATTATCAGAGGATATTTTAACCCATAATGTAAATTGCCTTAAGCAACAATTGGCCAAATTCTTAGACTTTAACGACCCTGCCAAAGGTGCTGTTATGGTTAATAATTTTGATTGGTTTAAAAATATAAATTTCTTAGATTTTATTAGAGATGTAGGCAAACATATTACTGTAAACTATATGATGTCTAAAGACTCGGTGCGCATGCGTTTAGAGGGCGAGACAGGCATGAGTTTTACAGAGTTTACTTACCAGTTGGTGCAGGGTTACGATTTTTACTATCTCTGGAAAAACCATCAATGTTTGGTGCAAATGGGTGGTTCTGACCAATGGGGAAATATTGTAACGGGTACTGAGCTTATACGCAGAAAAGGCCAAGGCGGTGCATTTGCGCTAACCACTAATCTTATCAAAAAAAGTGACGGTACTAAGTTTGGCAAAACAGAAAGCGGCGCAGTTTGGCTCGACCCGAAAAAGACCTCGCCTTATAAGTTTTACCAATTTTGGTTAAATGCAAGTGATGAAGATGCGGCTAATTGGATTCGTATTTTTACCTTGTTAAGTAAAGAGGAGATTGAAAGTTTAGCAGCAGAGCATGCTTTAG
>JBIKKC010000084.1:0-8954 GCA_044360615.1 Bacteroidia bacterium
TCCTCTTCCTGCGCATAACTGCTACCTAGCACTAGCAATTGTTTGTTCTCTTTAAATTGTTCTATTGATGCTAAATTGCTTGCTCGTTTAACAGTTTCAGCTACGCGGTCGTAGCGTGTATCTCCACTTAGAATGCTAGGTTGAAATTTAATTTGCTTTAGGAGTTCAACAGAATTTTCATTTTGACAAAATATAGCATTGAAATGAAACAATAGATTTCTTTGAAAAGGTGCATTGGGTTTTAAAAAACGTTGCTTAGGTCTAAACAATGCCGCTATTAAAAGGGTAGGGGTATTGGCCATCTTTAAGGCATGTAGGTAATGAAACCATAAATCATATTTTACCCAAATAGCAAGTTTTGGTTTTAGTGTTTTAATTAATAATGCGGCATTTTTTTTGTTTTCAAAAGGAAGATAATATACAGCATCTGGTAGTGGGTCGTTTTTCTTATTTTCATATCCAGAAGGAGAGAAAAAAGTTACTACTAAACGGTATTGCGGATAGGCTTTTTTCAAGGCTTCCATAACAGGTTTTCCCTGTTCAAACTCTCCCAAAGAACTTACATGAAACCAAATACTAGATTTAGATGATTTGGATTCATTTTCTAGAATAGTTTGAATCAGATTATTTTGCCCATTCACCAATAATTTAGCACGGTTATTAAAAGGGCTAATCAATTTTGCTATCAAAAAAAAGCTTTGCGTAGTAAGAGAATACCACCAATAACCAGGTTTGAACCAATATCTATCTGAAATTGAATTCATTTTCCTCTCTAGTATTGAGATAAATGGGAATTGTCCAACCAAAGCGAAAGGAGGTAGTATAGTCGAAATGTCTTTGTTTGTCTTCTTGCGCTAAATCATAGTTGAAACCTCTTCTATTGTAGGTAAAGGCTTGCATAAAATCAAAGCCAATAAAAAGGTTTACAAATCTATTGGTGCTATGGTATTGGTATCCTATAAATTGATTAAATGCCAAACCAGAAGTGGAACGGTCATAACCTTTTTGATAATTTGCATCTAATGGGGGAACATTTCCTTCTTGTGCTTGGAAGTTGACGCGGTGGTGGAGTAAACCTATTCCACCAAGGAGTAAAATACCAGTATTCTTGTTATATTTTTTGGTAGCAAATAATCTTCCTCCTTTAATAAAGCTTGAAATGCCGCGCATATTAACAGAGTAATTCCCTGGTACACCACTTGTGCTAGAAATATAACCACCGCTAGTAATAAGCTGATCCAGCATATTTGTTTCCTTAAGATTATCTCCAAAAAGGTAATTTAGCTCATAGCCTAAAACCCAATTTGTTTTAGATTTATGCATGGCTCCAAACCCTACCGAACTAAAATTTCCAAAACGTTTGGCAATATTTCCTCCAGGAATGTGGTAATTGTACAAAAATTGGAGGTCGATAATTTTATTACTAAATAGATATTTGTCTTGAGCTGTAAGGCAATTTGAACTTAATACGACTAAAAAAAGCAAACTTTTGAGCGTCTTCATCTAGCGCAAATATGCTAAAATTATACATAAATCTTAATAAATGGGATTTAAGTAGAAGAAATTCTATTTTATCTCATTCCTTTTTATAATTTCGCTAGCTAAAATTAAAGCACTTTATGAAAATAGTTGTTATTGGAACTGGCTATGTTGGATTAGTAACTGGAACTTGTTTTGCTGAAGTTGGCATTGATGTAGTTTGTGTGGATGTAGACACAAAGAAAATTGAGAATTTAAAAAAGGGTATCATGCCCATTTATGAGCCTGGCCTAGAGGAAATGGTAGTTAGGAATTTTCAAAAAGGTAGATTGCTATTTTCTACAAATTTAGGCGAATGTATAGCGGATGCAGATGTAGCTTTTATTGCGGTAGGTACACCTCCAGGAGAAGATGGTTCTGCAGATTTAAAGTATGTAATAGCTGTAGCCAAAGAAATAGGTTCGCATATAAAAGACCATATTGTTGTAGTAACTAAAAGTACTGTGCCTGTAGGTACGGCTGCTAAGGTGCGCAATGCGGTTCAAGCAGAATTAGATACGCGCAAATTAAGTTTAGAATTTGATGTTGCATCTAACCCAGAGTTTTTAAAAGAAGGTGCAGCCATTGAAGACTTTTTAAAGCCAGATAGAATTGTAGTGGGTGTTGAGACTAAGAAGGCAGAAGATGTTATGCGTAAATTGTATAAGCCATTTTTATTAAATGGTCATCCTATTATTTTTATGGATGTGCCTAGTGCAGAAATGACAAAATACGCAGCCAATGCCATGCTTGCCACCAAGATTTCTTTTATGAATGATGTGGCCAATTTGTGCGAGATTATGGGCGCCGATGTTAATCTTGTGCGTAAAGGTATAGGAAGTGACCCACGTATCGGAAACCGCTTTATTTACCCTGGGATTGGATATGGTGGCTCTTGTTTTCCTAAGGATGTAAAGGCACTTATAAGAACTGCGCGTGAGAACGGACATGAAATGCGCATATTACAAGCGGTTGAAGATGTTAATGAAGACCAAAAAAGTGTTTTATATGATAAGATTGTAAAGCATTTTAAAGGAGATTTAAAGGGAAGAACTTTTGCCATTTGGGGCTTATCTTTTAAGCCAAAAACAGATGATATGCGTGAGGCTCCTTCTTTAGTAATTATAGAAAAGTTGCTAGCTGCGGGTGCAAATGTTAGAGCTTATGATCCTGTTGCAATGCATGAGGCTAAAAAAGAATTAGGTGAGCAAATAGAATACAGTAAGGATCCTAATGATGCTTTAATTGATGCCGATGCTTTATTAATAATTACAGAATGGCCAGAATTTAGAACGCCTAACTTTAAGGTAATGGCTAAGCTTTTAAAGAATAAACTCATTTTTGATGGTCGTAATATTTATGATTTAGAGGAAATGGGAGAACATGGTTTTGATTATTATTGTATTGGGATTAATACGTCTAAAAAATAAAAAATGACAAGAAAACGCGTTTTAGTAACAGGTGCTGCTGGATTTTTAGGATCGCACCTTTGCGATAGATTTATAGCTGAAGGATACGACGTTGTAGGAATGGATAACCTTATTACAGGTGATCTCAAAAACATAGAGCATTTGTTTAAGCTAAAGGAATTTGAATTCTACCATCATGATGTAAGTAAGTTTATACATGTTTCGGGTAACTTAGATTATATCCTTCATTTTGCTTCGCCTGCAAGTCCAATAGATTATTTAAAAATTCCAATTCAAACCCTTAAAGTTGGTTCATTAGGAATCCACAATTGTTTAGGTTTGGCTCGCGTGAAAAATGCAAGAGTACTTATCGCTTCTACTAGCGAGGTTTATGGTGATCCAATGGTTCATCCGCAAACAGAAGAATATTGGGGAAATGTAAATCCTGTGGGTCCACGAGGTGTTTATGATGAAGCCAAGCGTTTTCAAGAAGCAATGACCATGGCCTATCATACCTACCATGGTTTAGAAACTAGAATTGTTAGAATTTTTAATACTTATGGACCAAGAATGCGCCTTAACGATGGTAGAGTGTTACCTGCATTTATTGGACAAGCATTGCGCGGTGAAGATTTAACTATGTTTGGAGATGGCAGCCAAACCCGTAGCTTTTGTTACGTGAGTGATTTGGTAGATGGTATCTATCGTTTATTGCATAGCGATTATGCTGGCCCAGTTAATATTGGAAATCCAGATGAAATAACTATTAAGGAATTTGGCGAGGAAATTATTAAGTTAACGGGCACAAGTCAGAAATTAGTTTCTAAGCCTTTACCTAAAGATGATCCTAAACAACGTAAGCCAGATATTACTTTAGCTAAGAAACTATTAGGATGGGAGCCAAAAGTAAATAGAGCAGATGGTTTAAAAGTGACTTATGAGTATTTTAAAACCTTGAGTCCAGAAGATTTAAAGAAGACGGCTTACCACCGTTTTGATTAATCTCATTTTTATAAATTAATTCATAAAAAACTATTTAAGTTCTTTCATTGGGAAATGAAGGTCTGAAACATTTTTGTTTTAAGTAATCAAGTCCCATATTCGCAACAAATTATAAATATGAAAAAAATAATATTCATTTTAACCGCAGCAGCCTTAACAGCTTTTTCATCATGCAGTAAATCAGATAGCTCTGATGGAGATACTAATAATGGTGGGGGTGGAGGGACTCCAAAACCAACTACGTTTTTTAAGTGCAAGGTAAATGGGGTTCAAGTAAATTTTGCAAACTTTAATATAGTTAAAGATGATCCAAGTAATCCTTCAATGGTTTTTTTAAGTGCTTATTCAACGGCTACCTCTGTTGCTCCACCGTCAATGGTATTCACTTTTTCGAAGCAGCCTCAAGGTTGGGTAAACGGATTAACCTATGTTTTAGATGAAACAATTCAAACTAGTAAAGCAGAGTACACCGACGTTGGTAATTTTGTATATAAAAGTTTAAATGCAGTTGCTGGAGGGGGATTAAACGTTGTTTTTACTGAATTTAATCAAAGTAAAGATGGCAAAATTACTGGTACTTTTAGTGGAAGTTTACAGTTAGAAGAAAATACCAATACAGTTACTATAACCGAAGGGCAATTTAGTCTTAAGATGTTTAACTAATATTTCCTTAGGATAAATAAACACTTTTAAATTTTTTTTTTAGTTCGAGGACGGTAGCAATGCCGTCCTCGTTTCGTTTAACCATGGGGGTAAACTTCGCTCCCCAAATTATCACATTTGCCGTATAGCTAAATCTTGAATGAATAGAAAAGACATGATTATTTTAATTAAGAGCGTGTTTATTATCTAAATATTTTAGAATTATATCGCTTATTTCTTTACCTTTTTCTACCACCATCCAATGACCTCCTCCATCAATAATTATTGGCTTTTTACTTAGGTTTAAAATAGGGAAAATTCTGTCCTTGTTTCCGTGAATATGGTAAATGTTAGGGTTGTAGTTTTCGTTGGTCCAATTAAGAATGGCATCAATAGACCATTCTAAAAACCAAGGGTCTGTTTCATCAATTGTTTTATGCAAGGCACGCTTAGAAATATCATCTTTAACACTAAAGAAGTAGTTTGCAGTTAAATGATTCAGTTTTCTGAGTTTTGTAATTGGAATAAATTTGTGAATTTTAACATACCGTGCCAATTTTATGGAAGGGCTAAAATCATTGCTCACTTGCACACTAGAGAGAATTATGCATTTCGACACGTTAAAGTGCTGCATCATTTCCTTTGCAATCATACCACCCATAGATAATCCAATTAAAATGATATCTTCATTTTGGTCAATTTGATCGTCTCCTAATCGTTTGGCATAATCAGCCAAGCTTTCTCCTTTAATAGGATCGAGCCAATTTATAAGTTGTGTTTGATATGGCTTAAGATTTAAGTTCTTAAACACGCGGTGGTCTGCACCAAGTCCTGGAATTAGGTAAATCAATACGTTTAAATTATTGGGTAATTTCTACTAATTTTTTTTGAAGTGCAAACATTTCGTCACGCAGGCTTGCGGCTTCCATAAACTCCATATCTTTTGCCGCTCTTACCATTCTTTTTTGAACCTCTGCAATGGCTTTTTCTAATTGTGCTTTACTCATAAATTGAACAATTGGATCGGCAGCAACATTCATTTCCTCATTTTCTAGGTAAGCTTTTCTATTGCCACCAGACAACATATCTGCAACATTGGTTTGGTTCATTATTTCTTCTTTACTCTTAAGAACAGTCTTTGGAGTAATACCATGTTTAAGGTTATAGGCAATTTGTTTTTCTCTTCTTCTATTGTTTTCATCAATGGTGCGCACCATGCTATCTGTCAATTTATCTGCATACATAATTACTTTTCCATTTTCATTTCGAGCAGCTCTGCCAATGGTTTGGGTTAAGCTTCTTTCATTTCTTAAAAAGCCCTCTTTGTCTGCATCCATAATGGCTACTAAACTCACTTCTGGTAGGTCTAGGCCCTCTCTTAATAAATTTACACCTATAAGCACATCAAACTTTCCAAGTCTAAGGTCTCTTAAGATTTCAACTCTATCAATAGTCTTAACTTCACTATGTATATAACGGCATTTAACATTTAATTTGGTCATGTATTTTGATAACTCTTCTGCCATTCTTTTGGTGAGTGTGGTGATCAAAATTCTATCTCCCATTTTTATGCGTTCATCAATTTCATCTAGCAAATCATCTACTTGGTTCAAACAAGGCCTTACTTCTATTACTGGGTCTAAAAGGCCAGTTGGTCTAATCAGCTGTTCTACAACAATTCCTTCAGATTCTCTCACTTCATAATCTGCAGGAGTAGCACTCACAAAAATGGTTTGAGGAACCATACCTTCAAATTCGTTAAACTTAAGTGGGCGGTTATCCATTGCAGAAGGCAGTCTAAAACCATATTCCACTAAACTTTCTTTTCTACTTCTATCTCCTCCATACATACCTCTTACTTGTGGCATGGTAGCATGACTTTCATCTACAATTAGTAAGAAGTCTTTGGGGAAATAATCTAACAAGCAGAAAGGTCTATCGCCTGTTTTTCTTTGATCCATGTAGCGGCTGTAATTTTCTATGCCACTGCAATAGCCTAATTCGCGAATCATTTCTAAATCAAAATTGGTTCTTTCTTCTAAGCGTTTGGCTTCTAAAAATTTTCCAATGGATTTAAAATACTCAATCTGTAAAACTAGGTCATCTTGTATTTCTCTAATTGCTCTTTGCAATTGGTCTTTTGGAGTAACATAAATGTTTGCAGGGAAAATGGCAATATTTTCCATTGCCTCTAACTTCTTACCACTAACTGGGTCAATAATACTTAATTCTTCAATTTCATCCCCAAAAAAACTAATGCGAAAGGCGTAATCTGCGTAGGCAGGAAATACATCTAATACATCCCCCTTCACTCTAAAATTTCCTCTACTAAATTCTGCGGTAGTTCTGCTGTAAAGCGAATCTACCAATTGATATAGTACTTTATTTCTTGCAATTACCTGGCCGCGTTTTAATCTAACAATACTGCTTTCATAATCTTTTGGATTCCCAGCACCGTAGATACAACTTACCGAAGCTAAAACAATTACATCTCTTCTTCCACTTAATAAAGAAGAGGTTGTTTTAAGTCTTAATTTTTCTATTTCATCATTAATTTGTAGGTCTTTTTCTATGTAGGTATTAGAAGATGCTATATACGCTTCGGGCTGGTAGTAGTCGTAATAAGATACAAAATATTCTACTGCATTTTCTGGGAAGAACTGTTTAAACTCTCCGTACAATTGTGCAACTAGAGTTTTATTATGGCTTATAATCAAGGTTGGCTTTTTTACTTTTTCAATTACGTTTGCCATTGTAAAAGTTTTACCAGACCCTGTAACTCCCAGTAAAACTTGAGCCCTATCGCCACGCAAAATTCCCGAGATTAATTGTTCAATTGCCCCAGGTTGGTCGCCAGTTGGTTTATACGAAGAGATGAGTTTAAAATCCATTTTTCTATGACTGAGTTTCTTGTAATAGTAATTTTCTTAACATGTCTAAACCTTGTATAGCGGTTCTTTGAATGGTTCGTTCTCTGTTGTCGCCAAAGTTAAAAACAGTAGCCTTAGTTTCTTTTTCGGAGCTTACTGCAATCCAAACCGTACCTACTGGTTTTTCTGGAGTTCCACCTCCTGGTCCGGCTACACCACTTGTTGCAATTGCATAATCTGTTTTTAGAAGCTTACGCACATTGTTTGCCATAGTGCTCACGCAGGCTTCACTTACGGCCCCAAATGATTCAATAATATTTTCAGGTACATTTAGCTGCTCAATTTTAACAGCATTGTCATAACTTATAATAGCCCCTTTAAAATATGCAGAGCTTCCGGGTATAGAAGTTATTTGATGTGCAATATATCCGCCGCTGCAACTTTCTGCTGTGGCTAAACTTTTTTTAGATTGTAACAATAACTTCCCAAGCACCTCTGCAAGGTTATCATCACCTTCACCATAAATATAGTTGCCAATTAGTTTATAAAGTTTTTCAATAATGGAAGTTAATTCATTCTCTAAAATAGTAAGGTTATTTCCAAATGCGCTAAAGCGTAAACGCACCATACCAACGGAAGGTAAGTAAGCCAATTTTATATGTTCTGGTAGTTCATTTTCTAAGTTTTCAATTCTTTTGGCTAAAAAACTTTCGCCTATATTACAAGTTAAAATTGTTTTATGAAGGATGGTAGGAAATTGAAATTGTTGTAATAGTTTTGGGATTACCTCTTCGGTAAAAATAGTTTTCATTTCAAAAGGTACTCCTGGTAAACTAATATAAATTACATCCTTTACTTTAAACCACATTCCAGGAGCAGTTCCATTTTTGTTCCATAAAACTTCACAATTTTCTGGCACCATAGCTTGTTGGTTATTGCTTTCTAGCATGGGTAAATTACGCATGGTAAAAATAGAAGTAACCCATTTTAGTACTTTTTCGTTTTGAACCAATTGTGTTTGAAAAAATTCACAGAGTGTATGTTTAGTAATATCATCTTTGGTAGGTCCAAGGCCTCCTGTTAAAATAACAATACTACTTTGTTTACTTGCCTTGTATAAGGCGTCTAATATGGCCTCACGGGTATCGCCTATAGAATTTTTTTGTAAAACCTTTACGCCAATCTTACTTAACTCTTGACCAATCCATGCAGAGTTTGTATCTATTACTTGGCCAATTAATAGTTCATCGCCAATGGTTATAATTTCTGAATTCATATATAAAAAAATAATGCATTAAAGGTAAGCGCTCTTTTCTATTTTCAAAAATTAATGTGAAAGAGAATTATAAAATAGTAATGTATAAAAAAGTATACTTTATTTAGCTGGTTTTTGATTTTTCAGAAGTTGTTTTATGATTTTACATTTTAAGTACACCATGAAATATTAGATATGATTAGATGGTAATTTTTAAAAGTGATTCTTCTCGCATACTAATTTTACTATGCACTTCAG
>JBIKKC010000286.1:0-2781 GCA_044360615.1 Bacteroidia bacterium
GAGGTCAAAGCCAATTCGGATCAAATAGAACCTTTTTTGTTTGAAGTAATTGGTTACCCCCATCATTATTGGCTAAGTGCCCAAAAGAAAGGTTACAGTGGCGTGGCCATCTTTTGTAAAAACAAACCTAACCATATAGAAATTGGCTTTGGCGACCCACATTGGGATGCCGAAGGAAGAATTGTTAGAGCAGATTTTGGAGACCTAAGTATTATTAGCGTTTACATGCCAAGTGGCTCTAGTGGCGATGAACGACAATCCTTTAAAATGGTTTGGCTAGACTATTTTATGAACTATATAAATGAGCTTCGCAAAACTCGGCCTAATCTTATTATCTGTGGTGATTACAATATTTGCCATAAACCCATAGACATTCACGACCCCATAAGCAATAAAAACAGCAGTGGATTTTTGCCTGAAGAAAGAGAATGGATGCAACAGTTTATGGATAGCGGATTTACAGATACCTTTAGACATTTTAACAAAGCACCTCACCAATACAGCTGGTGGAGTTATAGGGCCAATGCAAGAAACAACAATAAAGGTTGGCGTATAGATTATTGTTTAAGTACTTCTAATTTAGATGCGAAATTATTGGATGCTGGTATCTTACCAAATGCTAAGCACTCCGACCATTGCCCAGTTTGGGTTGAACTCGAATCTTAAACAGACTCGGCTAAATAACCCACTACTTCAAATTTATCAAATACATTTTCATTGTGCGGCGCATCTGGTAGCTCGTTGGTTAGGTCTTGGCCTGCCCAATGCTCGTAATGCTGCCCTTTACGCCAGAGCCTACTTCGGGTTACATCATAAATTTTACCTTTATAGGCTACCCAAATTTCGTCGCGATCTTGCCCATTTCTTAAGGCCAATTGAGATTTAGTGTAAAATGGACCTTGTGTTAACATTAAGCTACAAATTGTTGCTTCACCAAATACTCGGCAATTTGAATGGCATTGGTGGCTGCCCCTTTTCTTAAGTTATCTGCCACTACCCAAAGATTTACAGAGTTGGGTAATGATTCATCCCTTCTAATTCTACCCACAAAAACTTCATCTTTTTGATGTGCTGTTAAAGGCATTGGATATAAATTAGCATCGGGTGAATCTTGCAATACTACACCTGGAGCAGCACGTAAGTGTTCCCTTAATTCTTGCAAATCAAAATCTTTTTCAAAAGTAATATTGATGCTTTCACTATGGCCCCCAATTACCGGAATACGCACACATGTAGCCGTTACCTTAATGGTATCATCACCCATAATTTTACAGGTTTCGTTTACCATTTTCATCTCTTCTTTAGTATACCCATTCTCTAAAAACACATCTATTTGTGGTATGGCATTTTTATCTATTGGGTATGCATAAGCCATGTCGCCTGCTATTCCATTGCGCTCGTTTTCTAATTGCTGAACTGCTTTAACCCCTGTACCCGAAACGCTTTGGTAAGTAGATACCACTACCCTTTTTACCCCATATAACTGATGCAACGGTTTTAGTACCATTACCATTTGTATGGTAGAACAATTTGGATTGGCAATGATGTAATCTTCTCTAGTAAGTACATGTGCATTTATTTCTGGAACAACCAACTTCTTACTTGGGTCCATACGCCACGCCGATGAATTATCTATTACATAAATACCTGCTGCTGCAAAGGCAGGTGCCCACATTAGTGAAGTACCGCCGCCAGCACTAAAGAGCGCAATTGCAGGCTTTTTAGCAATGGCTTCTTCCATACTACAAACTTTTACAGGAGATCCTTTAAACAAAACCTCCGTGCCAACAGATTTACTGCTTGCAACAGGTATCAGCTCCGTTATCGGGAAATTTCTTTCTTCCAACAATTTCATCATTACAGACCCAACAAGGCCAGTGGCACCAACTACTGCTATTTTCATATTTACGCTGCTAAGTATCCTATTTATAGGATTTATCTTTAGTTCTGGCCAAAATTAATACAAAGCAAAAGTATATGAAAACTAATTTTGAATATGGCTAAAATGAAAACCTTTCTTTTTCTCTTTTTATACTTAATAAAAGTAAATGCTCAAGTAAGAGAAACCTTTGATGATGGCAACTTCTTTGCAAACCCAACATGGCTTGGAACGGATAGTTTATTTAAAGTGAATGCAGCTAAACAACTACAATCTGAGGGTAAAAGTTCTCTAACCATAGCAAACTTAGCTACTTCAATTGAAAGCGCTGAAGCCATGGAATGGGAATTTTGGATGCGCATAAACTTTAATCCAAGCTCACAAAATAATTGCAGATTCTACCTTTACGCAGATTCGCTTAACTTAAGTAGAAGTATACATGCAGCCTATATCCAATTTGGTGGAAGCACTGGCAATACAGATAGTATAAGCCTCTATGTGGTAAAAAATGGCTTCACACAAGTACTCATTAGAGGAAGACCAAGCACCTTGGGTAAAACACAAAATCAAGTAAAGGTTAAAGTTATTAAAACAGAAAATCACCAATGGCAATTAGAAACAGACACCTCATTCACCCAACAAAATTGGATCAGAGAGGGAACTGCATTTGATAGCAGCAACAACATTGCAGGCTTTATGGGGATTAATTTTAAATATACCATTGGCAACGCTGGCAACCTATTTTTTGATAACTTATACCAAGGCACGGTAAGAAAAGATACTACAGCTCCAAAACTATTAAGTGCTAGGTGGCTAAACAATAGTTTGCTGCGATTGCGATTTGATGAACCTATTCAAACAAGTTTGTGCCAAGTATCCTCTTCCATTTTCCAAGCAGATAG
>JBIKKC010000287.1:0-2778 GCA_044360615.1 Bacteroidia bacterium
CTTTTTTGTTCACCAGCTCACTCAAAACTGCGCTGCACTTCGTTTTGGCTCACTAGTGAACAAAAAAGCCCGATTTTGCTTTGCAAAATCAGGCTTTAATTTGTTTGGCGGAGAGTTAGGGATTCGAACCCCAGGTCCTGTTACAGACAACAGTTTTCAAGACTGCCGCAATCGACCACTCTGCCAACTCTCCGGTGCAAAAGTAAGGTTCTGCCCTTTTCTAGCCAAATAAATTGCAAAAAAAATCCCGATAGATAAGGTCTATCGGGATTTCTGTTCATTATGAGCGACTTATTCTACCACAACTTTATGCGATAACTTCTTGCCACCAATGTTTAACTCTACAAAGTAGATGCCTGAACTCAAATTAAACTGATTTCTGTTAATTTCTACTTCTTGTGTTCCTGCGGTTTGGTTGCCAGAAAATACATTGCCTAAAAACTTGCCTGTAATATCAAATAAGTTAATACTAACCACTTCTTTAGTGCTCAATTCATACGTGATAAGTGAACTTTGGCTAAATGGATTTGGTTGTGCCTTTAAGTTAATGCTTTCTGCCAAGGCAACCTGACTCGTACCAGTGGTAGTTCCTAATCTAACATTGTCTAAATAGAAGTTATTACCTCCTTGGTATTTAAATTCAATTTTAAATTTAACGTTTGCCGCTTTAGGAACGCTAGCTCCACTAATTAATACTTGCTTCCATTTGCTTTTATCTGCTGGCATAAAATCAATGGTACTGCCTAATACGGCTGCTGTTCCTGTGCCAATTGTAGAAATGGCAGTGCTTCCAACTGTTGTTCTAGTTTGCCATGTTTTACCGCAATCTGTCGAAGTGTAAACTTTTAATTCTTCTGTAGTGTTTCCACCACCAATACTTGTAGGTAAAGTGCCTTGTGCAAATGCATAATAGAATTCAAAATACCTAGAGTCAAAATTGCTTAAATCATAAGATGGAGAAACCAATGAGAATAAATTACCAATTGAAGAGTTGATATTGAATGGATCTCTTGTTAAACGCATGCTGGCATTGTTTTCATAAGAGATAGGGAATCTAGTAAATTGGTTTTTAGGTACGTCGTAGGTAAATGTCCAACCTTGCTCTTGCCAGTTATTTTGGTACCACCAGTCTGCAAAATAAGCACCAGCAGCAGGGGTTTGACTAAATTCTGGTTGAATGGTAATATAATCGTTTAAAACTGTAGTGGTTGTTCCGTTTGGACCAGTAACTTTAAGCGTTACATCAAATTTACCTGGGTTGTTATAAGTTATTTGTGGAGGAGTTTTACCTGTAAATGTAGCTGGATCTCCGCCTTCAAATGTCCATTCATAAGTAGAAATAACACCACCATAAGAGAAATCTGTAAAACTAATTTTTTGCTTAGCACAAGTTACTTGTGTTTGGGTATTAAAAGCAGCCAAAGGAGGGCAAGTTGCCGGTCCATCTACTACGCCAGTAAACTTAAGATTTTCATCAGACCATAGCGTTTTGCGAATATTGTTTAACACATAATGCATGCGGGCTTTTTGTTCTAAGGTAAACATATTACTTGCGCAATTTCCTATGAAATAATCCATGTAGGCTTCTTGCATATCTGGTAAATCTGGCTTTTCTGATGAACAAGTATTAAAACTCTTATTGTTGCAACGGTTACGCAAAGGTTCGGTTGAACTTGGATTAAAATAAGTAGGAGGGGTATCCATTACTCCATCTCCATCTAAACCACAAGAATCTGAAGATATTTGAAATGGATGATACAATCCAAGCCAATGCCCTACCTCATGAGTGGTAGTAGTAACTGTTGGGGTTTGGCCCGGTTGTGAGGTTCCAACATTCCCAAATTCGTTATGAATAACCATAATACCATCTGTAGAAGCGCCACCGCCAAAGCCAAATGGGAATTGTGCATAACCTGCAATACCAATAGAGTTACCTCTATTGATAGAACGTACTACCCACATGTTAAAATAGCGTTTGGTATCCCATACGCTGGTTTTCTTTAAATCATCATTACCTTTAGAAGTTAAAGGAGTAGCAATGCGAACAATACCATTGGTGCAATTACCTTGTGGGTCTTTTTTAGCTAATCTAAACTCTACTTCAACATCTGCTGCTAAAGATTTATAATCGTACCAAAAGCTATCCGGGCCATTGGCAACTGGTTTGAACCAACCTTTTCTGCGGTTAATTGTATCTGAGTTTAAATTTCTAAATGATTTATTTAAGAAATTTATTTCACTATTAATTTGTGCTTCTGTAATATTTTCACTTCCATTATTGTGAAAAACATGCACTACAACAGGAATAATGAATTTAGGATTGGCTTTCTTGCCTAATTGTTGCGCAGTCTTATAATCATTAGGATTATAGTTGGCTCTAAAGTTTAGGTAATCTGCATCAAATTTTTGCTTTGCTTCTTTGGCAGCAGGATGCTGGTTGGCCAAACTTTCAAAATGTTCGTCTGTGCCGCAGCGATGAACTTGCGCTATACTTGCATTCCCCATCATTGCTAAAGCTCCAATTAGTAATAATTTTTTCATATCTAATTTTTTCATTCGTTGGGCAAATTAATAATTTCTAAGAATAAGTCAACTGCTAATGTCTTAAGGTTGCGTCAAATTATTGCCTTTTTTGTTCCCAAACCTCCAAATCTCGCATTTTTCCCTCTTCAAAAATTAGCCTTACTGCGGTGTTTACCTTCTGAAAGCCATGCCTGCCGCAGGCTCCTGGGTTCAACAAAAGCCAGTTAAATTGTGCATCTTTCATAACACGTAAAA
>JBIKKC010000085.1:0-8879 GCA_044360615.1 Bacteroidia bacterium
GTGATCAATTGGATTTGTTAGTTTCGCCTATTAGGCCTAGTGAGGGCAACGGCTATTTAACTGCAACCATTACCTATAATATAACAACTGCCAAAAAACCTAAGCATATAGATTGGTATAATCCTATTGATAAAATTTACCGTGATATAGAAAAGACTAAAGATGATATGGAAGCCATGAAGGTGGATGATGACAATGATGGCGTGCCTAATATGATGGATCAAGAATTGGATACCAAAGCTGGGTATAAAGTAGATAATAAAGGGGTAACTTTAGATAGCGATGAAGATGGTGTGCCTGATACAGAAGATCCAGATCCATATGGTTTTGGTAAAACTGTTGGGCTTTATTTCCCTGCTGGTTTAGGTGGAGCCGATACTAATGAAACCATTTACAAAATTAATGACTCTATTCCTAAAACTGAGTTTGTTACTATTTCTAGAAGTGGTTTTGGTTTGCCAACCATAACATTCCCACCTAACCATTTTACAGTTCATGTAGAGCAATATAATGTGCTACAGCAAATAGCAAGGATACTCATGGTAGACACAGCAGCATCAGTTGTAATTATTGGGCATGCAGATAACAACAAACCTAACATGACGCAATTGACGCTTTCTGAGCGCAGAGCTTTAGAAGTTAAACGTAGATTGTACAAGATTTACGAAATTGAAGAGGAACGCATGTTGGTGTTTTCTGAGAAAGATCCTTATGTGCAGCGCTACCAAATGGCTTCTGAAGGTTTGGATAGAAAAGTGGAGTTTAGAATCATTCGCCCAGTGCAAAAACGCCAACCTCGTGTTGACAAAGAAGATATGCGCAAGAAAGAAGAAGAAAGAGCTAAAGACCCAGATTTAGATAGAGGATATTAATTTCTTCTTTTTCTTTTGGTGTTTTGTTCTGTTTCCTCCCAAGGCAAAGGGCCTAATCTGTACATGTATCTAACAATTACGGCCTGCTTTTTTCTAATGTAACGCGAAGGATTATTTGCTTTCCATCTTCTTGGATTAGGATAACATGCAGCAATGGCAGCTGCCTCCGAAGCAGTTAGTTTATTGGAAGACTTATTGAAATAAAATAGAGCAGCCGCTTCTGCCCCATAAATACCATTTCCCATTTCAATAATATTTAAATACACTTCAAGGATGCGTTGCTTTGTCCACAATAACTCTAAAGCTACGGTTACATAAACTTCTAAAACTTTTCTGATATAGCTTCTCCTTGGGGTGAAGAATAGGTTTTTTGCTGTTTGCTGTGTTATGGTACTAGCGCCTCTAGGTCTCTTACCTTTGTCGAAACTCTTTTTTAAAGACTCATAAATTTGCTCAAAATCAAATCCATAATGTTTGAAGAATTTTGGATCCTCTGAGGTAACACTGGCTAGACAAATGTTTCTACCTAAACTCTCAATACTTTCCCAATCTTTTCTTAAGCGCACTGGGTCATCTCCAAAGGCCTGCTCAAATAGTCTAACCATTGGTAATGGAGTAATAGGAACTGGCAAAACTCTGTAAGTAATAATTAAAAATAAACTGAGTTGGAAGGCCAATAAGCAAACCTTTATTAACCAATCTTTTAATTGCGTTAATTTTTTACCAATTGCTTTGCTTGTTTTTCCCATGTATTAACTACAATTTTAGTAAAGTTTGTCTATATAGTTAGCATCATTCATCTACAAATATACCGTCTTTCAAATAAATGGCTTTTCTTTGAAACTGCAATTAAAAAGAGATGGCTACATTTAAATTGAAAATGTTTTTAGGGGTTCTTGTTTTTGTTGTTTTAGTTGATATCTACGTTTGGCAGGCAATTAAAACAATGTTAAGGAATAGACCTGAGTGGTATAAAAAAATCATTTGGGGTGTTTATTGGTTGGTACCAGTATTCTTTTTACTAGTATTTGCAATAAATTCAATTCACCCCTTTTTAGAGTCTTATCGAATTGCCAAAACTTGGTATATGGCCATGTTTTTTATCATCTATGTTTCAAAATTTTTTACCGCAATTTTTGTGCTCTTAGACGATATTAAGCGCCTTCTTAATCTTTGCTGGCATTGGTTGGAAAGAAATTTTTTTGCTATGAATAAAGAGGCCGATGCAGAAGAAATGGAAGAGGCAATTGAAACTGAAACAAAAAAAATTACACGCTCTCAATTTATTGCCCGTGCGGGTTTGGCGGCTGGTGCAGTTCCCTTTATTTTTTTAACGCGGGGTATCTCTACTGGCGCTTATAAATATCAAGTTAGGCATGTAAATCTAGTAATTCCTAAACTTCCTGAGGCTTTTGATGGAATTAAAATGTTGCAAATTTCAGATGTACACTGTGGTAGCTTTTATGATAAAGATGCTGTTTATAGAGGCATTCGCATGATTAAAGAACAAAAGGCGCATATTGTAACTTTTACAGGTGATTTTGTGAACAATAGAACCAATGAAAGCGATGACTGGGCAGATATGTTCTCGGAGATAAAAGCACCTATGGGCGTATTCTCCATTTTAGGTAACCATGATTATGGCGATTATGTAATAGATTGGAAAAGCCCAGAGGAAAAGCAAAAAAACCTTACAGATTTATATGCAGTGCATAAAAACATGGGCTGGAATCTCTTAAGAAACGAGCATTTTATTATTGAACGCGAAAACCAACGATTAGCCATGATTGGCGTTGAAAACTGGGGAGATAGGGGTCGTTTTCAAAAGTTTGGAGATATTGATGCAGCTAAAAAAGGAATGCCAGATAGCCCTGTTAAGATATTGCTCTCGCATGATCCAAGCCATTTTGATACTATCATTAGTCAAAAACATCCCGATATAGATTTAACACTTTCAGGCCATACACATGGCTTTCAATTTGGTGTTGAACTAGGTAACTACCGTTGGAGCCCTTCTCAATACATCTATAAACATTGGGCCGATTTATACCACATAGAGAAGCAAATGTTATATGTTAACCGTGGTTTTGGATTTTTAGGATACCCTGGTAGGGTTGGAATTTTACCCGAAATAACTGTCTTTACTTTAAATAGAACGGCCTAACTTAAATACTTTCCAGAAATAGGTAAACGCCTTCCTGGGCCAAATGCCTTCTTCGACAAACGCAAAACAGGAGGTGCTTGCCAACGTTTCCATTCATTCATGTTAACCATTTTTAAAATACGTTTTACCAAAGTATCATCAAATCCAGCTTCTACTATTTGCTGCGGGCCAAATCTTTCTTCAATATAGTAGTGTAAGATTTGATCCAAAACCTCGTAAGCTGGTAAACTGTCAGAATCTTTTTGGTCTGGCCTAAGTTCTGCCGATGGTTCCTTAACCAGGATGTTGTTTGGTATAATTTCTTTTTCTCTATTTATAAATTGACACAATTCATAAATCTCTGTTTTATATAAATCTCCTATTACAGAAAGCCCTCCGCACATATCTCCATATAAAGTACCATAGCCAACAGCCAACTCGCTTTTATTACTCGTGTTTAATAGGATATATCCAAACTTATTGGCTAGGCCCATGAGTATTACGCCTCTCGTTCTCGATTGCAAATTCTCTTCTGGTAAACCAAAATTTGTTCCTTTAAAATAGGGTGCTAAAGTTTGCATAAAACTTTCAAAGGTTGGCTGTATAGGAACTACTTCATGTTTAATACCTAAGTTTTTTGCAAGTTCAATACTATCTGATATTGAATGTTCGCTACTAAATGTTGATGGCATTAAGATGGCCCAAACGTTTTCTGGCCCAAGTGCCTTAGTTGCTAAGTAGCTAACTAACGCAGAATCCACCCCGCCAGATAAGCCAAGTATCGCTTTGCTAAAGCCAAGTTTACTAAAGTACTGACTAATCCCTAACACCAGCGCATCTTCAATGTCTTGCCACTTAGTTCTATTATTGTTTTGTGTATGCGTTTCCTTTTGTTCTAAATTTATAAGGCCGTTATTAAATGTATATGTGCGTTGATCTTCTTCAAAGTAATGAAGTGTATCTATTAATTCCCCATTAGCATTCATTACACAACTTCCTCCATCAAATATTAAGTGCGTTTGTGCACCCACATGATTTACATAGAAAATTGGTAAACGGTAACGTACAGCATTATTTTTTATTACCGCTTGGCGCTCCTCTATTTGTGTTTTACTAAATGGTGATGCAGCAATATTGATAATCATTACTGGACCCTGCTTTATCAATTCATCCATGGGTGTGTTAACATACATCGGATTTTCATTGATGTTCCATAGGTCTTCACAAATGGTGAGCGCTATTTTCCAGTCCTTATACTTAATAATTTCAAAGTGTTTATTGGGTTCAAAGTACCTGTACTCATCAAAAATATCGTAATTAGGCAATAACGTTTTATGCACTATCTGCTGAATTTTTCCCTCAGCTAAAAAATAGGCTGAGTTGTATAAATCTTTTCCTTCTACTACAGGATTAATCTCTGGTGAGCCTACTATGGCAGCTATGCCAAGGCATGCATCTGCAATTTTTTCTATGCAGCTTTTCGACTTTGCAATAAAATCACTAAACTCCAAAAAGTCTCTTGCTGGGTAGCCACAAGTAGCTAGTTCAGAAAATACAATAAGATCTGTTCCATTTGCTTTTGCTTCTTCAATTGCCTGAAGCATTTTTTGTGTATTGCCTTCAAAATTTCCAGTATGAAAGCTTAATTGCGCGAGTGTTATTTTCAAGTAAAAGAGTTTAACAGTATTTATCCCAACATTTAATTCTTATCCAAATTTAGAGCCAATTATAGATATTGCAAAATATTTGAATAATTGCACCCTCATGAGAAGTATTTATAAGTTAATCTTTTGTTGTTTTTGCTTTTTTATTTTGTTGGTTCAAGCCTGTAAAGAACCTTCTTTGGAAGTGCATATTAAGCGCTTTGATACAGATTTGTTAAAACCTGCAAATGCAACCAATCCTTCCTTCTACCCCCAGTTGGCTCAAAGCTATTTGGGCTTTTATGATAGCTATTGTATTGATTTGTTAGGTATCGATAGCTCAGAACGTTCTGTCTATTTTGCGCCTTCCTTAAAAGGCTTTATTGCCTATCCTGGAATTCAAATGTTAAAGCATGAAGTGGATAGTGTGTTTCCTAATCTCGATTTTTTAGAGGCCGATTTAGGTAAGGCAATGTATCGCTATCAAAAAGAATTTCCAGAATCTAAGGTGCCTTCATTCGTTGCTTTTATCTCGGAGTTTGGCTATGCGCATGTAACTTATGACAGCATCATAGGAATTGGATTAGATATGTATTTAGGTTCAAACTATCCTATTTATAAAGCACCTTCCATTGAATTCCCAGATTTTATGGTAAACAAACTTCGTAAAGAATATATCTTACCTAACACATTAAAGGCAATTGGTATAGGTAGGTTTGAACCAACCCTTAGCGACAAAAGATTTATTGCAATGATGCTGTTCGAAGGTAAATTGAGATATTTTGTGAAACAACTTGCTCCTCAACTTGCCGATACATTACTATTTGGCTATAGCAAATCTCAATTAGATTGGTGCAAACAAAATGAAGGAATGGTTTGGAAACATTTATCTGAAACAAATTTACTTTTTAGCACAGAGGTTGCTCAATATATGCGTTATCTCAATGATGGGCCATTTACCATTGCTACAGGTGTTCCTCAAGAATCTGCACCGGCTATGGCCGTTTATACAGGGTATAGAGTAATTGAAGCGTTTGTTAAAAAAACAGACATGAGTTTACAAGAGCTTATGGAATTTAAAGACTGGGATAAGATTTTACGCGAGAGTGGTTATAGACCAAATTAATGCTGCAGTCTTGTATCATTTAAGCGGAATATTTATTTATCCTATAAAAGGATTGGCAGGGATTTCTTTGCAAGAAGCCTCACTTAGCCAAACAGGTTTTTTATACGATAGAAATTGGATGCTTGTTGATGAGAAATTTCAATTTATTTCACAAAGAAGTCATGCACAATTAGCTTTAATAAAACCAACTATTCTCGGTTCAAAGATTTTCTTAACCTATAAACAAAGTTCCATTTCTTTTGATGTGATTGAACAAATAGATGGAGGTTTTAAAGTAAATGTTTGGGAAGATTTTCCTTTTGCTTTTACTGTTTCTCATTTGGTTAATCAATGGTTTTCGGAAATATTACAACAACCTGTTCAATTGGTTAAACTAAAACCAGAAACAAGGTTTTTGTCTGATAAATATGCTGCAATTCCTGCAGAAGTTGCCTTCTCAGACGCTTTCCCTTTTTTACTTATTAGCGAGGCTTCACTTCAATTCCTTAATCAAAAATTGGAAACTCCTGTGCTTATGAATCGGTTCAGACCAAACTTAGTAATGAGTGGCGGAGAACCGCATGATGAAGATAAGTTTAAGCAGTTTTCTATTGGTGAATTTTCTTTTGTAGGAGCAAAGCCTTGCGCTCGTTGTTCAGTAACTACCATTAATCAAGAATCTGCAGAACAAGGCAAAGAACCACTTAAAACATTGGCTACTTACCGCACGCATAATAATGCAATCCTGTTTGGAATGAATGTTTTTTCATTAAACAAAAACGGCACTATCAAGGCAGGAGACCTTGTAGTGCCGTTGAATTAATATGAATTACAATTAATTAGTTACTTGAACTTGCATAGGCCTCAATAGGCAAGCAAGAGCAAACTAAATTTCTATCTCCGTATGTATTGTTAACTCTACCAACTGTTGGCCAGAATTTTGCAGCTCTAACATAAGGCAATGGATACGCAGCTTCATTTCTGGTATAACTGTGTTCCCAATTGTCGGCAATAACCATTGAGGCTGTATGTGGCGCATTTTTTAAAACGTTATCTGTTTTATCTGCAGTGCCATTTTCAATAGCTCTTACTTCCTTAACAATGCTAAGCATTGCGTCGCAAAATCTATCTAATTCGGCTTTAGATTCGCTTTCAGTAGGTTCAATCATAATGGTTCCAGCAACTGGGAAACTCATGGTTGGCGCATGGAAGCCATAATCCATTAAACGCTTAGCAATATCTTCCGCTTCAACACCTGTAGCTCCTTTAAATACACGCGTATCTAGAATCATTTCATGCGCACATCTTCCTTTTGAACCAACGTACAATATCTCGTAATCTTTTTCTAAACGCGCCTTAATATAATTTGCATTTAAAATAGCATACTTGGTGGCATTCTCTAATCCATATGTTCCCATCATACGTATGTATGCATATGAGATTAATAGGATAGAGGCACTTCCCCAAGGGGCTGCTGATACCGCATGCATAGCATTTGCATCGCCTCCCATATCAACCACTGAGTGTCCTGGTAAAAACGGAACTAAATGTTTGGCTACACCAATAGGGCCCATTCCAGGTCCGCCACCACCATGTGGTATGCAAAATGTTTTATGTAAGTTTAAATGGCAAACATCTGCACCAATATTAGCTGGTGATGTTAATCCCACTTGTGCATTCATGTTGGCCCCATCCATATAAACTTGGCCACCATGCTTATGAATTAATTCACACACATCTGTAATCTGTTCTTCAAATACGCCATAGGTTGAAGGATAAGTAACCATTAAGCAGGCCAAATTATCTTTATGTTCTTCTGCTTTTAAACGTAAATCCTCAATATCTACATATCCGTTTTCAAGGGTTTTGGTAACCACTACTTTCATACCAGCCATTACTGCACTTGCAGGGTTTGTACCATGCGCAGAAGAAGGAATTAAAGCAATGTTTCTATGGCTTTGACCAATGCTCTTAAAGTATTCGCGAATAACCATTAGACCTGCATATTCTCCTTGAGCGCCGGCATTAGGTTGTAAGCTTATTCCTGCAAAACCTGTCACTTGTTTTAAGTATTCACTTAATTCACTAAAGATTTTTGTGTATCCATTGGCTTGGTTGCGCGGTATAAATGGATGCAATTGGCCAAAGCCTGGCATAGTTACAGGAATCATCTCAGCTGTTGCATTCAATTTCATAGTACATGAACCCAAAGCAATCATAGAATGACATAGAGAAAGATCTTTAGACTCTAAGTATTTAATATAACGCAACATTTCATGCTCACTGTGGTTACTATTAAATACGGGGTGGGTCATATAAGAAGATGTTCTTGCATTACGCGCACCTACCTTTAGGGTAACTTCATTTGCTGCATTAAGGTTTAAATCTTTACCCGTAAGTAAACTAGCAAGCGTGTTAATATCTGCTATGGTATGTGTTTCGTCTATTGAAACACGAACATGAGTTTCATTTACTTTAGCAATATTGATTTGCTTTTCTAAGCAAGCATGTACTGCCTTGTCTGCATTTGTAACAGCAATTGTTAAAGTATCAAAGAAGCTATTGTTTACTACTTTTAAGCCGTTTGTATTTAATCCATCCGCAAGCGTTTGGGTCAAACCGTGAACTCTGCCAGCGATGCCTTTTAGCCCTTTTGGACCATGGTAAACACCGAACATACCCGCCATTATAGAAAGTAAAACCTGAGCGGTGCAAATATTAGAGGTAGCCTTTTCTCTGCGTATATGTTGCTCGCGTGTTTGTAAGGCCATACGCAAGGCTCTATTACCTTGACTGTCTACTGAAACACCTATAATTCTACCTGGCATTTGGCGTTTAAAAGCATCTTTGGTTGCAAAGAAACCTGCATGTGGTCCACCATATCCCATTGGAACGCCAAAGCGTTGAGAGCTACCAACAACTACATCTGCACCCCATTCTCCTGGAGGAGTGAGTAATGTTAAGGATAACAAATCTGCTGCAACTGCAACCATTACTTTTTGTTCTATGGCTTTTGCCATAAACTCGCTGTAATCTATTACTTCACCATTTCCAGCAGGGTATTGTAATAGCGCACCAAAGAAGGTTTCGTCTAATTGAACCGATTGTGTGAACCG
>JBIKKC010000288.1:0-2773 GCA_044360615.1 Bacteroidia bacterium
TCCACTAAAAATTCCATAGCTTTTAAGTGCTAATAAATAGTAATTCATTAGGGTGCAAGGTAAGCATTTTTTATTACTCTTCTAAAACTTGCATAAAAACCCTAAAACCCACTAGTGGACAAGGCACATAGCCAGGGAAAAATTCATTTACTGCATCTCGTCTAAAAAAGTAGGGGTTAGAGGCAAAGTTTCCGCCAATACAATCGCCTTGGTTACTTACCATTTCGCTTACATTTCCTAATGCGTGGTAAAGGGGCGTTTTTCCTTGTATGTATTTTTTTGCATTTACGGGCTTTAGGTAGGGTGCCTTGGTAATGCCATTCGCTATTTTTAATCCTTTAGGTCTTGCCTTTTCATCGGGTCCCCAAACAAAAGTATCGGCAAGGTTTGAACCAAAAACCATATTTATCCATTCTTGTCTTTTAGGTAATCTAAATACCACTTTCTTAAAGGGGCGGTTTGGATCAAGATGATACATTTGCGTTAACCAATTGCAGTAAAAATTTGCTTGCTCGTAACTAATATTAACTACAGGGTAGGCAGCATATTTTGGCGATGCATAATACTTTGCTTGCAAAGCCTTATTGTCGTTTTCCTTATTTTTCCACTTGGCGGTATCCAATACCAAATTATACCTTAGTCCAGGCCTGCGAATAGAAATATCGTTAAAAAATGCCTTATAATCTGCATTGGTAGTTTCGTATTTGCAGGCATATAAGCGCTCTTCTACTTTTACAAAATTTTCTTTTATAGAAGCCACTTGGTGGTTATTTTGGGCTATTACACAAATAGGAATAAGTGCTAGCAACCATATACTTATTTTTTTACTCATTGGATTTGATTATTAATTTCCGCACGTTGCCTTCTATACTTTCTAGATGTAAAAAATAAACTCCACTTGGCAGATTGGGTAGTTTTACTTCCGATAATTCTCCTGCTTCCATTTTAATTAGTTCTTTCCCGTTTATATCGCTCAAGCGCAATAGGGTCTGTTTTGGTAATGGTGGCTCAAATTTTAAATAATCAAAGAATGGGTTAGGGAAAATAGTAAAAGTTTGACTGATATTTTTGCTAAGGCCTAAAACAGGACAGGTACCCCTTAATTTAAGTATGCAATTATATCCTTGGTTAACGCTTATATAAATGTCAGTTGTCATGAGGTGTTTATTTTTAATAGCAACTCCCGAAGGTTTTCCCCAATAGTCCCCTGTGAGGGTGTCGGTAACAAAGCCCGTTAAAAGGTCGGAGTAACTATAAATTTTTGCATTCTCGTGGTCTACAGCTATTACTTTCATGCCAGTGTTTTTTCTATTCAATTCTCCCGAAAGGGTAATAATAATATCATTTGAATTATCAAAATTAACAACATGTGCTAAGTCGGCATCCGTTGGAACCGAATGGGCAGGCAGTAAACCTGCAGGATGACGCATTTTTTTTACCTGTGCACTATCAACAGCTGTTATTGGTTTTAAGGCAACAAATTCAGGCAAAGAATCAAAGTTGAACCAATTTTGATACCCATAAGCAAAAGGATGTCCATAAAAACTACTGTCATTAAGAAGTACATCATCCATCCAATCGGGTGGGAGCGTATCTCCCTGCCCAGTGTTGCCTTGGTTAGCTACCCAAAGTTTATTTTTAGGCCAATATTCTGTTAGCACCATGGCCATTCCATTTCTTACGCCTCTTGCTACTATTTTCTTGCCACTTCCATCTAAATTGTAAGATTCAATTTGGCCTGCAAAATCTTCTCTGCAAGCATTGCAGGAAGCACCAATAGAAACATATATCTTTTGGTAAATGGAGTCTATAACAATGCTTCTAGTAAATTTTCCTGAAATAGCATTTGGCCAATCCTCTCCATTAACTATTATTTCTTTGGTTTCATAAAATCCATCTTTATCTAAATCTTGGCATTTTAAGATTCTATTTTGTTCTGCCACATAAATATTTCCTTGATAAATTTTAAAGCTGTGCCCATAAATCCCATCTACTACCTTTATGAAGGTGTCGGAATAATCTTCATATTCGTTAAATATTTTTAAGGCAGGAAGGGCATAAATAGCTCCATTACTGTCGAAATCTATAACATGAAGAACGTGGTTATTGTCAAATTCTAGCCCTGCAGGGTTTTTTAAGTTACCAATATGAAAAAGGTTTAGCGTATAACATTTTGGTGCAATTAGGGTTAGGCTACTATCAAATAGTCCTTCAAACTTTTGGTGCACATTTATTTTCTGAATTTCCAATCCAGCTTCTGGGTGTCTTAAAGGTATCTTTGGGGTAAGTACATAATTTCCTCCTTGGCTATAAGCATTAAGCCAGCCTATAAAATTGGCAAAAAGTAATAAGGCTATTTTAATTCTCATGCTTGGTTTTTGGTAAAAATACAGTTCTAAACTAAATAAAGAAAATTCATTTTTTGCATTACATTTGAAGTCATGTTTAAAACGCTGAGTTTAAGTCTTTGGCTATGTCTATCAGGATTTTTCTTGTTGGGCTCTTTTTTGCCAAGCAATATTGCAGAGTTTAGTAAATTACCTTCTCTTATCAATCACTATCAGCACCATTTAGAAGAACATGAGCAGGTAAGTTTTGTAGATTTTTTGGTAATGCATTACGATGCGGAAAGCCAGCATCTCAAAGATGAATCCCACGATGATTTGCCTTTGTTTCAAGTGGTTTCAAACAACTTTGTTGCCAATACGCAAGAGTTGTTTTTTTGGCAATTAGTGGTGCCAGAAATTAAAAGATTAACAGTCTCTAGCATGCG
>JBIKKC010000289.1:0-2769 GCA_044360615.1 Bacteroidia bacterium
ATTTCGTGGAGATAAGTCGAAACATAATCCAGAAGACCTTTTAGTTTCTTCATTATCTTCTTGTCACATGCTTTGGTATTTGCATTTATGTTCAGAAGCGGGAGTTATTGTAACAGATTATATTGATAATTCGACTGGAATAATGGTGGAAACATCAAATGGTGGTGGAAAATTTACCGAAGTAACTTTAAACCCAATTGTTATGGTAAGTGAACCGCATATGATTGATAAGGCGAACGAATTACACAAAAAGGCAAATGAACTTTGCTTTATTGCAAACTCTGTGAATTTTCCTGTTAAACATAATCCGACAGCAAAAATAAATTAAGACGATAGAAATAGTTGAAAAAATATTTTTTTACCTAAGACCAACTATATCAAAATTGAGTTATTTTCGATACAAATAAACTCAGCTATTCTTTATGGCAAATTTACCCTCGCTACTTAAAAAACTAAGTAGCAAACCTATGTATCTATTTATTGGTATTGCCGCTATTGCTGCAGGTACCTATATTTTTACAGCAAAGGCCTCAGACAAAAAAAGAGGTCGTGTAAACCCCGCTTTTGCTAGTTATATTAGCGCCTATACCTCAGGGCAAATTTCCCGAGAATCGAGCATAAAAATACAATTGGCAGGCAATTTTGCCGACAGTTCCAAAATTGGTGAGCTAGCAAAAGTATTCTCATTTGAACCCACCATTAAAGGTGAAGCAAAATGGATAGATGCCACCACCATTGAGTTTAAGCCAGCCGAGCCACTGCCTTCAGGAACAGAATATGAAGCCAGCTTCTTGCTCGATAAAATTGTTGATGTAACAAATGAACTAGAAGAATTCCCTTTTCATTTTTCTGTTATAAAGCAATCCTTTGAAGTAAGTATGCCCACCTTTGAGGCCATAGATAGAAATAAACTAATTTACCAAAGGGTGAGCGGCACCCTAGTAACTGCAGATGCAGAGGATGAAAAGAAAGTAGAACAACTATTAACACTTTCTCAAGAAGGAAAAAAATTTAATATTAAATGGGAACATGCCGCAGATAAAAGAAGCCACCGCTACATAGCCGATAGTGTGCTTAGAAAAAGTAATGCTAGCGAAGTAATTATTAAATGGGATGGAGAACCACTTCAATTGGATGTTAAAGGAGAACATAAACTTATTATTCCTGCCTTAGGAGATTTTAGTGCCTTAAATGCCAAAGTAGTAAATGATGGTTCACAACATGTAGCCATTTATTTTTCTGACCCAATTTTACCTACCCAAGATTTAAGTGGGTTGATCCAATTAAGTTATAGCAGTCCGCAAGCAACTGGTGCGGTAACTACTGAGCTTAAATTTATTATAGATGGGCACTTGGTTAAATGCTTTCCTTCTGCAACGCTAACTGGTTCAAACCGCTTACAAATATTTGCTGGAGTGCAAAATATTCTAGGCTATAAGCTTAAGAAAGTAGCTGTTTTCGATTTGGATTTTGCAGATAATTTACCCTCTGTAAATTTTATTGGCAAAGGAGTTATCATGCCTTCTAGCAACCAATTAAGACTACCTTTTGAAGCCACCAGCTTATCTGCAGTAGAGGTAACCGTTATTAAAGTTTATGAAAATAATATCACCCAATTTTTGCAGGTAAATGATCTGGCAGGTAGCAATGAAATGATCCGTGTTGGTCGTCCTATGCTTAAAAAAACCATCCGTTTAGATGGAGATAAATTATTAGACCTAAGAAGAACAAATACCTTTAGCCTAGATTTAGACCAATTAATGAGAACAGAACCTGGAGCCCTATACCAGGTAAAACTATCCTTTAGTAAAGCCCATTCTTTATACCGTTGCAATGGCATAGACACAACCCAAACAGTTAGCGATGAAGAAATGACCCAGTTGGAAGAGAATGTGTGGGATGGAGATGCGCCACAACAAGCCGATGCCAGTTTTTGGGATTATGCCGAAGAAGATTATGATTGGAGCGGTTACAATTGGAATGAAAGGGACAACCCTTGTCATAACAGTTATTACACCAATAACAGAGCTGCTACAAGAAATATTATGGCCTCGGATATTGGCCTTATTGCCAAGAAAGGTAGCCAAAGTGAATTGCATTTTTTTGCCACAAATTTACTCAGCACCAAACCCATGAGTGGGGTTAGCATTGAATTATTAGACTATCAACAACAACTCATAACCTCAGCAAATACCAATGGAGAGGGAATGGTAAAAATAAGCTACACAAGAAAGCCTTATTTGGCAATTGCAAAATATAAAGAACAAAGAGCCTACTTAAAAATAGATGATGGTTCATCCTTAAGCTTGAGCCAATTTGATGTGAGTGGAGAGCAGGTTCAAAAAGGATTAAAAGGCTTTATTTATGGAGAACGCGGCGTTTGGCGACCAGGAGATTCGCTATACCTTACTTTCATTTTAGAAGATAAACTAAGAAACTTACCTAAGGGGCATCCCGTAACTTTCGAATTGTATAATCCACTTGGTTCACTTAGTAAACGATTGATAAAAAATGATGGACTAAATGGATTTTACGATTTTAGAACCTGCACAGATTTAGAAGCACCCACTGGAGTTTGGATAGCAAAAGTTAAAGTAGGTGGAAGTACGTTTAGCAAAACAATAAGAGTAGAAACGGTGATGCCAAACCGTTTAAAAATTGAATTGAACTTCCCTAAACCTTACTTACAAAAAGGAGAATCTGTAAGTACAAAATTAAAATCTCGCTGGCTGCATGGCGCTATAGCAGATGGTTTAGATGCAAAGATTG
>JBIKKC010000290.1:0-2764 GCA_044360615.1 Bacteroidia bacterium
TCCGTTGATGCAGCTTTGCCTGGGCCCTATCCCAACACAGTTTATAGAAATGGGTACACTAATAATGGTCCAATTTTAGGAGATGTACCCTTACAAATAGATGCCAGCACTGGTAAAATTATGTGTAACCCCAATGCTCCTGGGGTTTATGTGGCTAGTATTAGGGTAGAAGAATTTAGGTTTGGTGTTAAAATAGGAGAAATACGCTTGGAGTTACAGTTTACCGTAACCAATTGCCCAAATAACCCACCGCTAGCCAGCGTAACAACCTTAAACGATCAGCTAATTACAGCAGATACCATAGAAATTCCAGTGTATGAAAAGGTTTGTTTTAAAATTAGAGGGATAGATATAGAAGACTCAGTTTTCTTAAGAATTAAGGTAGGTGATTTTGATTCCACCATAAAAAACAGACCTGTTTTTGATACCTTAACTGTTGGCCATAAATTGGTTCAAACCACCGTATGCTGGCAAGGTAGCTGCGAGCATGAAGGGTTAAACGCAATTCCCTTTTTTGTAAATTTAAAAGACAATGGTTGCCCTATTCCTAGGAATGTTGTTTCAAAATTCTACGTTAAATTTAAGGCAATGCCTAAAGTGCCATCCACAGATTTGTTATGCATGACGCTCAATGGATTTAAAGAAACCACCACCTATTATGGAGATTCTAGCAAGCTCAACGACCCATTCTTTAAATATTATTTGTTATACAGAGGAATAGATAACAATAACTTCCAAATAGTAGATACCATTATTAATAAGTCTTTACGTTCCTTTTTTGATCCCAACACCCCTAATTACCATCAAATAAATTACGTATACTTTATGAGAGGGGTTAATAAATGCGACCGTCTTGGCCAAACTAGCGACACCTTAGGCACATTTGAACAATTGGCTTTCATCCCTCAAAAGCAATATTTAAAATTTGTGAGTGTTGCAGATAATAAGCAATTAGAAATAAGTTGGCCTCAATCGCCAGAAAAAGATTTTGCCAAGTATTTTCTGTATAAAGCAGAACGCGGTAAAAGCACTTTTAACTTGTTACAAACTTTTGAGTGGGTAACAGATACAAATTATGTAGACAAAGCAGTTAATGTTAAAGATACTTCTTATTGCTATTATTTAGTGATGCTTGATACTTGCGATAATCTTGGTCCATTAGGTAGAATTTCTTGCTCCATGGTTTTAAAAGGGAGTGCGCAGCCCTTTAAGAATAACCTTAGTTTTAACGCTTACGAAAGCTGGAGCGGTGGGGTAGAAGCGCATAGTATATTTAGAGCAGATCCAGCCACAGATTATATTTCGCAGGTTCGTTTGGTAGATGAATACAAGTACACAGACGATAGGCTCAATACCAACGAAGGCTTATTTTATTATTATGTAGAGGCCAAGGAGGCGATTACCGCTACCTCAGGTCCATTCTTTGATGCTAAAAGTCGCTCAAATACCATAGAATTATACCAAGCACCTGTGGTTTATATTCCAAATGCGTTTACCGCAAATGGCGATGGACTTAATGATAGCTACAAGTGGGTACCTGTTTTTGTGAAAAACCTGGATATTCAGATATACAACCGTTGGGGAGAGCTCGTATTTAAATCGGATGATAAGCTTAGCCAATGGGATGGAACCTACAAAGGGGAGCCAGCCCAAGCTGATGTGTATTTTTACAGAATGAACTACACTGGCTACGAAGGAACAGACAAGGCTAAATCTGGGAACTTTACCTTATTAAGGTAAGTCTCTGTTAATCAAAAATTTAATTTTAATTCTAAGGTTGGGAAATTTTCCTAATCTGAAAATGGCTATTTCCTTACACTTTTATTCGCCTGAGTTTTAAAACCATGGAAAACTTAACAGGAATTTAGAGAAATCTTAACCCTTCATGAGTTCGGGTTTTTGTATTTTTACAGTCCCAAAAAAGTAGAAAAAGTGTATGATAGATGAAAAACCAGTGCTTTTAAGCAAGCGCAAAAACATTCAGGTTTTATTGGATTATTGCCTAGACCAACGCCTAGGTTTTATGGTAAGTCCGCGTGCTATTTCAAACGATGATTTTGAGATAGAAGTGAGCATTACCGGCATAAAGCAAGCCATTGCATTGGGGATGTTTGCCAAAGAAAACAAGATTGAAGTGGCAGGAATGGGTGAGTTGGTTAAACCAAAACCACCAGTTGCCAAAAAGCAAGAGCCAAAAGAGGCTTCACTGCTTATTACCCCTCAGGCAGAACCTAAAGAAGAAGGTTCGCTGTTAAGTTTCGACTTAAATGTTACGGACAACTAATAAAGAAATTTATAGTTGTTGCCATATTTAGGTATTCGTCTTGCTAGGCAAGGCGAAGATTTGATTGATTACGCAAGAATGGGAGCTTAGGCTCCTATTCTTGTTTTTAGTGGTTATCTTTGCACCCACATGAACCCAAATATAGAAGAAGAAATTGATAGCAACGAAGAACAAGAACTTTACGAACACTTTAGAATAGAGGTAGATAAGGGTCAGGGTTTATTGCGTATAGACAAATACTTAATGAACCGCTTGGAGAATGCGAGCAGGACAAAAATACAAGCCGCTGCCGATGTTGGTTCTATATTGGTAAATGAGAAACCTGTAAAATCTAGTTATAAGGTTAAACCTTTAGATGTAATTTCTATTGTTTTACCTACACCACCTCGTGATACAGAAATTGTTGCAGAAGATATTCCTTTAGATATTGTTTACGAAGATGCAGATGTGCTTATTGTAAATAAGAAACCAGGAATGGTA
>JBIKKC010000291.1:0-2759 GCA_044360615.1 Bacteroidia bacterium
TACCAATACCATTAATATAGAATGGAATGGTAAGGATGAAAACTCTGGAGAAGACTGCCCAGAAGGAGTGTATTTTTATATAGCCGAAGTATTTGAAAGCTATTTAGAAGGCGATAAAAAAAGAGTCTTAAAAGGTACTTTACAATTAATTAGATAAGAAGCGTGTTTACCGGAATTATTGAAACCACTGGAACCTTAATAAATAGTTTAACTGAAGGTTCAAATATCCATTTTACATTTAGCTCACCCATTAGCCACGAGTTACGCATAGACCAAAGTGTTGCCCATAATGGGGTTTGTTTAACAGTAGTGGCCTTAGGCAACGGCACACATACTGTTACAGCTATAGAAGAAACCTTGCAAAAAACCAACCTTGGTGCGCTAGAGATTGGTTCAACCCTAAACCTAGAACGTTGCATGCCTGCCAATGGCAGATTTGATGGGCATATTGTGCAAGGACATGTAGATACAACTGCTACCTGCGTTGCTATTGAAGATAAAGAAGGAAGCTGGGAGTTTCATTTTGAATTGGAAACCTTGGAGCAAGGCCTTTTGCTGGTAGACAAAGGCAGTATTTGCATCAATGGCGTTAGTTTGACAGTGGTAAAATCAGTAAATAAGCATTTTCATGTAGCTATTATTCCATATACATATACCCATACTCAATTTGAGAAATTAAAGATAGGCGAAAAAGCAAATATAGAGTTTGACATTATTGGCAAATATCTACAAAAGCAAATGGCTTATTTAAAAGCATAAAAAAAGCCTCCAACGATTTCTCGATGGAGGCTTTTAGTTTGTAATAATCAAATATTATTCTGCTACTACTTCTACATTGATGTTGATGGCAACATCTCTGTGAAGGTTGATGGTTGCTTCGTAAGAACCAAGCATCTTAACATCATTGATTTCAATCTTACGTCTATCAATCTCGAAGCCTTTAGTTTTAAGGGCTTGCGATACTTGAAGCGGCGTAATAGAACCAAAGATTTTTCCATTTGCACCAGCTTTTGTGCCGATGGTAATAGCCATATCTTTTAATTGTTCTGCCATGTTTAAAGCATCTGTCTTCATCTTTTCGCGCTTAAGAGCACCTTGACGGTTATTCTCTTCAAGCATTTTTAAGTTAGAAGAAGTAGCCATAGCGGCATATCCACGAGGGAAAAGGAAATTATTTGCATAACCGTTTTTCACCTCAACCACGTCACCTTGGTGACCTAGGTTTTTCATGTTTTCTTTCAGAATTACTTTCATTGTTCTTCCCTCCTGTTTATTTAAGTGAATCTCCGGTGAAAGGTAATACTGCAATGTGGCGTGCGCGTTTAACGGCTTGAGCCACTTTACGTTGATACTTAAGTGAAGTACCTGTTAATCTACGAGGCAAAATCTTACCTTGGTCGTTAACAAACTTAAGCAAGAAGTTAGCGTCTTTGTAATCTAGGTACTTGATACCGTTCTTCTGAAAGCGACAGAATTTCTTCTTCTGAGGCGCTTCTGGCATGGTGTTAAACACCATTGAAGTTGAGTTGTTAGATTTCTTTTTCATGATTACTTAGCTCCCTCCTGTTTTAGATCTTTTTTTGGCTGATTGAATTCACCATTGCGTTTGCGTTGGTTAAATACTACTGCATGTCTGTCTAAAGAAACTGTAAGATATCTCATGATTCTTTCGTCCCGTCTGATAGCTAGTTCAAATTTTGAAATAAAATTAGGATTTGACCTGTACTCGAACAAGGTATAAAACCCTGTAGATTTCTTCTGGATTGGATAAGCCAGTTTGGTCAAACCCCAGTTTTCTTCATGAACCATCTCTCCTCCTTCGTCAGTTACAAGCTTGCGGTATTTAGCCACAGCATCTTTTAACTGCTCGTCGGAAAGCACGGGAGTGAAAATAATCACTGATTCATAGTCCTTCAAGACAACCGAGTCTGTTTTTTTAGATTTGGTTTTAGTTGTCATTTTTTACTGAGAATTTTTATTTAAAAGGACCGCGAAAGTAGGCCAATCTTTTTAATAATCAAAATAATCTCTAAAAACTTTTAAGAAATTGCGCAATTACAACCTGCTCCAAAGGTTTGGTGGAAAAAAATTTGTTTTATAAGAACCTCATTATGGTTCAACCTTTTACATAGTTTTACCGCTTTCTTAAACGCACATCAAAGGAACAGAATTGTTGTTTAACTCAAAACCATGTATTTTCACGCCATGGAAAATTTTGTGGTAAGTGCACGTAAGTATCGGCCAGCGCGTTTCGACACCGTTGTTGGCCAAGAACATGTGGTTCAAACATTAAAAAATGCCATTAAAAATCGCCACTTAGCGCATGCTTTCTTATTTTGCGGCCCAAGGGGTGTTGGTAAAACAACTAGTGCACGCCTTCTCGCAAAAACCATTAATTGTTCAAATCTTGGCGAAGACCTAGAAGCTTGTGACGCATGTGATAGCTGTAAAGCTTTTAATACAAATGCTTCTTTTAACATTTACGAGCTAGATGCAGCATCTAATAATTCTGTTGATGATATTAGAGGCTTGGTAGAGCAAGTTAGGTATGCGCCTCAAGGAGCGCAATACAAAATTTATATAATAGATGAGGTGCACATGTTAAGTGCTGCGGCTTTCAACGCCTTCCTTAAAACCCTTGAAGAACCTCCTCCTTACGCAAAATTTATCTTAGCTACTACAGAGAAACATAAAATCCTTCCCACCATTTTATCTCGTTGTCAGGTTTTCGATTTTCACCGAATCAAAATTGAAGATGC
>JBIKKC010000292.1:0-2752 GCA_044360615.1 Bacteroidia bacterium
TAACTCTTAACTCCCGCCTTCGCTAAAGCTTCGTCGGGCAAGCTTACCTCTTAACTCTTAACTCTTAACTCTTAATTTAGCGCCTTGGTGTCTTGGTGACAAACAATTCTTCTATGAGAATATCTCTTATCCGACTCGGTAAATTGCATCTTCCCTTTGCCCAAAATGGCTACGATGAATATGCGAAGCGCTTGGCGCATTACTGTAAATATAAAGACGAATTACTTCAGGTAAATAGTAAAAGTAAAGAAATAAGTGTCTTAAAAAAAGCAGAGGGAGAGGCTATTTTAAAGAAGATTTCGCCTACAGATTTTGTTGTTTTATTAGATGAAAATGGCAAGGACTTTAGCAGTATAAATTTCGCCGCCCAACTGCAACAGTGGCTTAACCAGCATGCACATATTGTTTTTGTAATTGGCGGTGCTTATGGTTTTTCGGAGGAGGTTTATGCTAGGGCAAACTTAAAGCTGTCTTTATCTAGCCTTACCTTTTCGCATCAACTGGTACCACTTATTTTTGGAGAACAATTGTATAGAGCCTTTACAATTTTAAAAGGAGAACCGTATCACCATCAGTAAGTATGAAGTATGAATTGGAAGTCGTTTTGGAATGCTAAGGTAGAAGGTTTACAAGTTGGCAGAGTGCTAAAGGGGCAAGCTATGTCTGATGCGTTGATGCAACGCATTGCCAGCCGCATTGCTATACAATTGCAGCTTCAGCCTACAGATAGTTTATTAGATGTATGTTGTGGCAACGGATATTTATCCAAACTTTTAATGCCACATGTGAAAGAAATTTATGGCGTAGATTTTTCTGAAAGCTTAATCACAAGGGCTCAAGAAATAGCCATCGAGAATTTGCATTTTAGCTTAGGAGATGCTTCTCAATTTGTCTTGAACCAAAAATTTGATAAAGTACTTTTATATTTTTCTTTTCAATATTTTGAAAGCTATGCCATAGGAAAATTAGTGCTCCAGAATTTATTAAAACATGCCAAACCTGGTGCAATTATCTTAATAGGAGATATTCCAAATCACGATCAGTTCTTTACTTATTACAATGGTCCGCGCAAATGGTGGCAATGGCTTAAGCAAGAGTTGAAAAACAACAATGATATGGGCAAATTTTGGAGTAAGCAAGAATTGCTTAACCTCTGCAAAGAATTAGGTGTTAAGGGAGAAGTGGTGCCCCAAGAACCTTGGCAACCTTATGCGCATTATCGTTTCGATTTACTTATCTATTCATAGTAGTACACGCGCTTTACCCGCTGCGAAACTCCTGTTAATACCTCATATGGAATAGTGCCAATGTGAGCGCTTATTTCATGCAAGCTAGGCTTATCTCCAAACACAATTACTTCATCTCCAACTTTGCAATCAATATCGCTAATGTTAAGCATGGTCATATCCATACAAATATTGCCCACAATAGGCGCAATTTGCCCATTCACTAGCATATACCCAGTGCCATTGCTTAATTTCCTATCTAAGCCATCGGCATAACCAATAGCAACAATGGCTATGCGACCCGCAGTTCTAAGCTTCCCATTTCTGCCGTAGCCAATACTTTCATTTGCTTCAATTTCTCTAATTTGAGAGATGATGGTTTTAAGGGTTCCTATAGGTTTAAGTTGTAATGATTTTTGTTGTGCAGGGTCAATACCATACAAACCAATACCTAAACGCACCATGTCAAATTGTGCTTCTTTAAATCTTGCAATGCCTCCGCTATTAAGGCAATGCCGCAAAACAGGATAAGGAAAGGCTTCGCAAATAAGTGCGCTCAATTGCTTAAACTTTTCAATTTGAGATAGTGTAAATGGGTCGTGAGCAGTTTCTTCGCTAGCGGCTAAATGAGTAAATACAGAGTTAACCTTTAAGTTTGGCGTTGCCTTTAAGAGTTGTAAAAGGGCAGGTATTTCATGTGCATCAAAGCCCAAGCGTTTCATGCCTGTGTCTAATTCTAAATGAATTCCAATTTCTTCACCATCTGCTATCTCAATGAGTTTATTTAAAATGTCAAACTGGTATATCTCTGGCTCTAAATGATGTTTCAGCAAAGCATCAAAACTCGATGGCTCTGGGTTCATTACCATGATGGGTGTTTGTATGCCTGCCTTGCGCAATACAACCCCTTCGTCGGCGTAGGCAACTGTTAAATAATCTACCCTATGGTAAGAAAGAATGCGCGCTATTTCATAAGATCCAGCTCCATAACTAAAAGCTTTCACCATAGCCATCACTTTAACCTTGGGAGAAAGTAATTTCTTATAAGCGTTTAAATTATTTTCTAAGGCATTTAAATTTATTTCAAATACTGTTTGGTGTACTTGTTTTTCGAACCATTTGGCAATACGCTCAAACCCAAATTTTCTGGCTCCTTTCAATAAAATAATTTCGTGAGAAAAGTCTAATAACTGATTGGCTTCAAGAAAGCTTTTTGTATCTTCATAAAATCCCTTTTGCTCGCAAGTAAATAAGTGTTGATAGGCGCTGATACGTTTTCCTATTCCAATAAATTTAGTAATTTGATGGGCTTTTAATTGGTTTGCAATCTGCTGGTATAACTCTTCTTCTTTTACTCCGCTTTCTAGAAAATCTGAAAGAATTACACTGCGTTTTTTTTCTGCTGCGTGTTGTTGCAAAAAGTCTAAAGCAATGGCCAACGACCCAGTATCTGCGCTATAGGCATCATTTAAAAGTATACAATTATTTTGAGCTTCTTTTAATTGCAAGCGCATCTCTAACGAAGG
>JBIKKC010000086.1:0-8800 GCA_044360615.1 Bacteroidia bacterium
GATAGGTATTTAAAAGTAACACTTCTTTAATTTCCTGTTTCCAATTTGTTTCAGGTGCAATACCCATTAAACAATTCTGAAGCAAAAATTCATCTACAGGAAGATTTTGACGGTTCAATTCTATAATTGCCTCATACATTAAATTGTATTTGGGTACCTTAAAGTATTGAGGTCTTAATTTGAAAATATGAATAAAGGAGAGATTAATATTTCCAATTAAAATACCTAAAATGCTTTTCTCAAGCATTAAGGTAGGATAGGCGCTTTCTGTTTTCTTTTCCATTGAAAACAAAACTAAGCTGTAAAAATGTGTACAATCAATAAATTCATGCACAATCATTTCTAAGCCCATGACACTAAGCAATTCATTTCTTAAAAGTGTTTGAACCTAGTAAAATAGGTGTGTATAATTTTTTGAGCTAATTTAATTGCTCAGAATGTGAATGATAAATCCATTATTAACTGTAGCCTAATTAGAAATGACTATTTTTTAAACCTACTTTCCCTAATCTTCCACTTAATGTGTATTAAGAACCACATTTTTATCGTTTACCCTATTTAAATTGCCTTCTTTATTATGAATAAGTTTGTAAAAATAGTACTCATCAGCTTTCTGGTGTTTATTGGTTTGGGGGGCGGTGCGTTTTTATATGTTTATCAAAATATTGATGGCATGAAAAAGTATGCTTTAGATGAATTAAATGTTTATTTAAAAGCCCCTCTTAGTGCCCAAGATATTGATGTAACAGTGGTAGCAACTTTCCCTAAAGTTAGCTTAACCCTTAGTGGCGTTAGTATGAAAGATCCTTTACGCGCCTCAAAATATTTGCTTCAAGCTAAGCATTTGCATTTAGGTTTTAATTTATACGATGTCATTAATAAAAATTACAAAGTTCAATTACTACAATTGGATAGTGGTAAACTAGACGTGTTTATTAATGCCAATGGCAACTATAACTTCAACCTTTTAAAGGAGGAGTCAACCACAAACCCTAACGAACCCAAAAGCAATTTTTACTTTCAGCTAGAAAAAGTTGGACTTAAAGAAATGGAGTTACTTTATGAAGACCAACAGAATGCTACCCAAGGCAATGTCTTTGCACAAGAAGCTAGTTTTTCTGGCAAGTTCTCAGATAAAATTTATGATTTATCGGTTTCTTTATCTGGTCTATCCAATGGCATAGAAGTAGGTTATTTAAAACTTTTCAAAGAAAAAATGTTGAACCTAACTTTCGATTTATTAGTAGACAATTCCAAAAACCAATATGAGTTTAAAAGAGGTGAATTTGCTATCAACAGCTTAATGCTAAAACTACAGGGACTAATGCGCTTTGGTTCAAAAAGTAGCTTTTATGATTTAAGCTTTAAAGCCAATAAAATTACCATACAAGATTTATTGTCTGTTATGCCTTTTCAGTTGCCAGAAACCTATAAAAAATATGCGTCTCAAGGAAATGTATATTTTGATGGTTCCTACAAAGGAAATTATAGTAACAAACTTAACCCCGATTTAAATATTCGTTTTGGTATAGAAAATGGCTCACTTACCGATCCTGATACAAAGCTTAAGGTAGATCAAATCCAATTAATCGGTTTGTTTAAAGGTGGGGTAAACATGAGCCAATCTAGTATACAAATTTCTTCGCTAGCGGCAGAACTTCCCGGTTCAAAAATTCAAGGGAAAATTACCATAGATAATTTAGATAAACCAGAATTGTTTGCAGAGCTTAATGGAAATGCAGACCTGTTAAAGGTACAAGAGTTCTTAAAAATGGAGGATGTAAAAGAACTAAAGGGCCAAGTTGATTTTACTTGCACGCTAAAGGGCATAAAAGAAGGTAATAATTGGATATGGAACCCTGCTTTTACCAAAGGAATAGTTGATGCAAAAATTGAAACCTTGGTACTATCTTATCTTACAAAACCTTTTAAAGAGGTTGCCCTAAATGCATTATTAAATGGCAATGCGCTTACCCTTCAAAACCTACAATTGAAAATTGGTGAAAGCGATTTTGCCATCAAAGGAGAGTTGCCTAATTTTATGCAAAGTTATGCCAACGCTAAGCAAACCTTTTTAGGAGATTTACAAGTTACTTGCAGTTATCTTAATACTAACGACCTCCTCATTTATGATGATTCTGATCCTAAAGAAGGGGAGGATGATGCGCTACTGTATCAAATTAAGTTAAAAGTGAATGCCAATAAGTTTGTATTTAATAAACTAGAGGCAACGCAATTATCCTCTCGTACCATACTTTTTCCCAATAAAACAGAAATACCCTATTTCAGTTTGCAAACTTGCGGTGGAAGCTTTGCTGGCGAAGCAAGTTGGCAACTCAACAACAATGGCTATACCCTTAAAGCCAATCACCAAGCTACACATATTGATTTGCCGCTATTACTCAAATCCTTCGATAATTTTGGTCAAAATGAAATTACAGATAAGCATTTAAAAGGCTTCCTAACTGCCAGAACCGATATGATTATCCCTTATGATAAAAAGATGAAGGTGCAAGAGGAGAAATTATTAGTGGTTACCGATATGGAGATAAAACAAGGTGAGCTAAATAATTATGAACCGCTTATGGGCTTATCCAAATTTGCAGATGTGAATGATCTAAAAAACCTGCGTTTCTCTGAATTGAAAAATACCCTGAGTATTAAAAATAGAACTATTACAATTCCCGAAATGGCTATTAAAAACAATGCACTTAATCTTTCTATTAGCGGTAAACACAGCTTCGATAATTTTGTAAACTATAGCGTTAAACTAGCTTTGTCTGAGTTGTTGCAAAAAAAGAGAAAGGTGCAACCAAATGAATTTGGCGAAGAAGATGCTAAAACTAAATCTTGGACAGTTTACATTAACATTGAAGGTCCAATGGATAATTTAAAATATAGCTTTGACCGCAAAGGTGTCAAACAACAATTGCAACAAGAAGTTACAGCCGAAAAACAAGCAATAAAGGAAGTCTTAAAAGAAGAGTTTAAAATAAAGAAAGATACAAGTATCAAAAAAGTAGAAAAGAAAAATAACAACAATGATGAACTTGAATTTGAAGAAAATTAGCCAGCTTTTTGGATTAGGAATGATACTTATAACTATGCCTATAGACTTAGCTGCACAATCCAAATCTAAATATTCGTATGGTGGTTCTTTAAACCTAGGCCTTGGTTCAGCTGTAATTACAAACGATGCCTACCAACAATACATGGATACTGTTCAATCTCGCACCAACGCAGTAATGGTAAAGGGTGTGCATGCTTGGTTTACGTATAGTCTTAGTCAGAAAACAGATTTACACCTAGGCTTAGGTTACCAAGAAGCCGCTTATGGCCGCCGCCAAGAAAATTTAAATTTTCAAAATTATACCTATCCAGGTATTGGTACTGGAAGTATCGAAGATTTATCTAATCTAGAAAAGGGTATTCAATATATTTATCGCTATAGTTACTTGCAAGTTCCTGCCCAGTTAAGTTTAAACTTTGCCAGGTCTGGAGATTTTCAATGGACTTACAGCTTTGTGCCAGGTGGTGCCTTAAATGTATTGTTGAACCAAAGTATGATTGCTAACTTAGATGATGGCTTTAGTATAGATGGCGAAAACAGATTTGTTATGGATTCTACCGGTTTTAAGGCAAGGCCGCTAACGTTTAATTTAAGCGCAGGAGTTCGATTTCAAAATAGAAATGAGGCGGGTGAAATCTATTTTATACAACCCAATGTAATTTTATTTCCAATGTCGGTAAGTTCTAAAGAGCTTACAGCCATCCCTTTTAGCATCAATGTGCAATTTGGCATGTTATTTAATGGAAGCAGGAAATGAGTGCCATCAATAGATTTACCATTAGGGTGTATGGAATCTTGTTAAACGATAAAGACGAAGTTCTATTGGTTCACGAAAAAATGCCTCACCTACATTTTACTAAGTTCCCCGGTGGCGGAATGGAATTTGAAGAGGGTACCATAGACTGCTTGGTGAGAGAATTTAAAGAGGAAACAGGCATAGATATAAGCGTTGGAGAACATTTATATACCACAGATTTTTATCAACCTAGTGCCTTTAATAAAGGAGATCAGTTGGTAGCCATTTATTATCGCGTTTTTCAGCTTGATCCTACTCAACAAATAAGTTTAGAAGAACAAGAAATTACAGCCGGCGGAAAAATAGAAACCTTAAGGTTTTTTTGGAAATCTTTACCTACTTTAGAACCCGATACCGATTTAACTTTCCCTATCGATAGAATTGTGGCACGAAAATTTCTTTCTAAAAAATAGATAATAAAAAAACGTATGAAATACACTTTAAAATTTACGCTCTTACTTTTAATCATAGGAGCATCAGCTTGTAACAGCTCCAAAAATGGATTAAAAGAAGTAAAAACGCCTTTCAAAGGCTCCTCTTACGAAAGTAACCGACGCTTCTTTAGAGCAACCGCAAGTGGAGAAAGTATCAATTTAGAAACAGCTAGAAGCAAGGCCAATTTAACTGCCAATCAAAGACTAGCATCTTCGGTTCAAACCGAAATAAAAAATGTTACCGAAAACTACTTAAATGAAAGAAAAGATGGCAGCCAATTGGGAGATTATGGCGAAAGATTTCAACAGCTCACCAGAGAAGTAATGAGCACCAGCATCAATGGCATGAGAACTTTTGATGAAAAGATTTACCAAAAAGCAGATAAATCCTATTTGGTTTGGGTGGCTGTAGAAGCGCGCAAAAAAGAGATTTATAAACGCATGAAACAAACAGCCAAAGAGCGCAGTACACTTAGCGAAAAAGAGAAAGATGCTATAAGCAATATGATTGATAAAGCTATTGCAGAAACCGGTGATGACGAATAATAAATTTATATTAAGGATTTGTTGCAGGATTTACATTTAGTATATTTACCACTTTAATGCCGCAATGACTGAACTCATAAGTAAGGAAGATTTCTCTAAAGCACTTAAACTAGAAAAAGTTAAGTTGAAAGTGCTTGCACCTGCATTGATGCGATTGCTTAAGTTAGATGATGTAAATGAATTTTACTCATCCGCAAAAGACCTTAAAGGTGCTGAGTTTGCAGATGCCTTGCTAAAGCGTTTAGGTATTGAGTATGAAGTTAGCGAGGCAGACATTTCCAATATTCCAAGATCTAGCGTTTTCATTCTTATTTCTAACCATCCTTATGGCGGTATAGATGGACTTATCTTAATGTCGTTGCTAGGCAAAATTAGACCAGATATAAAGTTTATTGCCAATTTCTTATTGAAGCAAATTGATTCTGTAAGTGATATGATTATTCCTGTTAATCCATTTGAAAACATTGGAGATAAGGGGATAAATATATCTGGTGTAAAATATATCTTAGAACATTTAAAAGATAAGCCATTAGGCATTTTCCCAGCAGGAGAGGTGAGTGCAATTAGTCTGAATAATTTTCAAATTAAAGATAAAGCCTGGAACCCTTCCGTTGGTAAAATTATTGCAAAAGCAGGGGTAAAAGTGGTACCTGTTTATTTCTCTGGTCACAACAGTTTAGCCTTTAATCTTCTAGGATTGGTGCACCCCACTTTAAGAACCATGAAGCTACCTTCAGAGATTTTTAACAAGACCAACCATAAAATAAAATTGCGCATAGGTAAGGCTATTCAGTTTAAAGATTTACAAGATTTGGATCAAGACAAATTACTTCCATTCTTGCGTGCTAAAACTTATGCCTTAGGTGCAACCGAAGAAAAACCAATTCGTAAGTTCAAATTAGATTTTAGAAAATTAGCCAAGCCTGAAGCTATTGTACCAAGAGTGCCTGTAGAAAAACTGGTTGAAGAATTGGCAAGCATTCGTAATCAAACTAAATTGTTTGATTACGAAAATATGGAAGTGCATATTGCCAATGCAAAGCAAATTCCTGTTATACTCAGAGAAATAGGCAGACTAAGAGAAATTACTTTTAGAGAAGTAGGGGAGGGCACCAATAAAAGTATCGATTTAGACGAATTTGATGCTTATTACTTGCATCTCTTTGTGTGGGATAAAGAAGAGCAAAAAATTGCAGGTTCTTATCGCTTAGGCGAGGGAGATTTGTTGTTTAAGAAGTTTGGTGTAAATGGGTTCTACTTGAACCAACTTTTCAATATGAAAAAAGAACTTTACCCGCTCTTGTTTCAATCTATTGAATTGGGACGTTCTTTTGTTCCTTTAGAATACCAGCGCAAGCCTGCTAGTTTAATGTTATTGTTAAAAGGTATTAATGCCTTTCTAAAGCGCTATCCCGGAAGATTTAAATACATGATAGGGCCGGTAAGTATAAGTAGCAGCTTTTCTAGTTTATCAAAAGATTTACTCGTAGCTTATATACGCCATAACCACTGGGATAATAAAATAGCCAAATGGGTTGAACCTAAGAAGAAGTTTTCTTACAGCTCTAAAACAGAAGGCAAAAGTTTATTATTACATAAATATGCAGATGATATAAAGCAATTAGATGGCTTTATAGGAGATATAGAAGGCAATCAGAAATTAAAAATACCAGTCTTGGTTAAGAAGTATTTAAAGTTAAACGGTAAAATAGTTTCCTTTAATGTAGATCCTAATTTCAATGATTCTTTGGATGGATTTTTAATTGTAGAAATCGAAGGCATTCCAGATGAAGCCTTCGATTTAGTAAGCAGATAATTACATATACCTATTTCCAACCCAAACAAAACGCTTGCTCAAAAACGCTGAGTTGGCAAATGAGGCGTTACCAGCAGGGTTACCTCCAGTAAGGTGAAAATCGCTAAAAGCAGCATGACTATTAATAAATCCTGCTCCAGTAAAATTAAAACTAACTGGTACAAAAACCTCATTCATTGCATCAGCAATTTGAGATTGAACCAAAGAATCTGTAGTATAAGCACCGCAAGTTAAGGCACCTTTATCTTCGGCTAATGTCTTAGCTAATGTTATAGATTCGTGCACATCTTCGGTTTGTATCACAAAAACAATAGGGCCAAAACACTCTTTATTATAAATATCGCCTTGGGTTTTATCCAATACAATAACCACTGGCGTTGCAATTCTTGCATCTTTAAATTCTTCGTTCACAATTGCCTTAGAATCCAAAGCTACCGTGCCTCCTAAGTTTTTAGCATCATTCACTCTGTTATAAGTTAACTCTGCTTGTATGGCGCCTAAAGTGCCTGGACCAGCCTTAGGGTTATCTACTAAACCAGTAATTGCAGCGCTTAAACCAGCCACTACTTCATCAAAAGAAACCACACCTTCTGCAGTCTTTACGCCAGCTTTACTTACAAAAATATTTTGCGGGGCTGTGCACATTTGGCCGCTGTATAAACTTGCACTAAAAGCAATATTTCCTAATACTGGTTTAAGGTCGGTAACAGAATCTAAAATGATAGAATTAACACCGGCCTTTTCAGTAAAGGTAGTTTTAGGTAAACTTTCTATATAGTTTCCAAATTCGCTACCACCTGTAAAATCAACCAATTTAACAGCAGGGTTTTCGGCCAATACTTTGGTTATTGGATGGCTTAAAGTATCTGGTGCCAATTGTACAACCGTTTTAGGGTATCCGTTTTGAACCAACACTTTTTGCAACTCTTCAACTACTATGGCAATTGCCAAAATCGCTTTTGGATGTGGCTTAACAATGGTGGCATTGCCTGTTATTAAAGAGGCAAACAAACCAGGTACAGTATTCCAAACAGGGAAAGTAGAACATCCTATTACCAAAGAAATACCTTTAGGTACAGGGGTCCAAGTTTTATTCATTTTTAGATCAAACTTGCCTAAATTTTTAACCCATTCAACCGATGAGGGTACACTAGTTAATTCTTTATAACCCATGGCAACTGCTTCAAGAGCTCTGTCGTTAGCATGCGGACCACTTGCTTGGAAGCTCATCATATAAGCTTGCCCAGTGGTGTGCATGGTAGCATAAGCAATATCAAAAAAGCGAGTTTTAATTTGTTCTAAAGCTTCAATTAGTAAACCAGCTCTTTCGTCTGTAGCGGTTTTTGCCCAAGCCTTTTGGGCGTGTGTAGCATTGTTAATCAATACTTCCGGAGTAAAGGAAGGGTATTTAACGCCAATACCTACTTGTAAGAAAGGAGATATTTCTTCACCTACAAAAGAGTTAGCTCCTGTTTGATCCAACGCTTCATAATTCGTATTCATAATAGCACTAATCCAAGCCTTTGCTTTTGCATCTGCATCTTCTGGGTATGCCTTAGGGTTTTCTGGATAAGGTGAATAGTAATTACGCACTTGTAGCGCATGCAATGCGGCATCTAATAATTCTTTGTGTCTAGTAAATAGCGTTCCTGCTGTGTTCATATTGTTTTTTTGGATGCACGAAGATAGAATACCCTTTTTAAATTTCCATCTTATTAAAATGTACCTTTACAATAACGCAAGACTTTTAATAGAAGAATGCCTTACAGATACAGGTTTTATGAAATTTTTAAGACAGATAAACAAGCATTTACAAGATTTATTAAGGTTCAGATTTGCAGATGTAATAAATCCCCATACTTTTGCACCCCCCAATACGGAACAAACTTCAACCTTTAAACGGACGAGAAATCGAGAAAAATTAAGGTTGTTGATAACATTTCGAAAGAAGATTTGCAGAGATAAAAAAGATTATTACCTTTGCATCCCCGAAACGGAAAGAGTAGAGGGAAAAAAAGAGAGATTCTACACCTTCGGGTGAAAATGTATAGAATAAAGTTCTTTGAGTTAATGAGATAGCAAGCACTAGAAAAGAAATTTTTTAGGAACATTAAACCTTGAGAAAAGAAAAATAGACA
>JBIKKC010000293.1:0-2744 GCA_044360615.1 Bacteroidia bacterium
CGCTTAAAGATGAATCTGATAAAAAAGGAATTGAATTAATTTATAGCAAATTAAAAAATACCCTAACGCAAAAAGGCTTAAAAGAAATGGAAGCTAAAGGCCTTGCCTTCGATCCAGATTTTCATGAAGCAATTACCAAAGTGCCAGGCATGGGAGAAGATATGAAAGATAAGGTGGTTGATGTATTAGAGAAAGGTTATTTCTTAGGTGATAAGGTAATTAGGTTTGCAAAAGTTGTGATTGGAGAATAAACAAAAATGGCCAAAAGAGATTATTACGAAGTTTTAGGCATAGGAAAAAATGCCGCTGCAGATGAAATAAAAAAGGCATACAGGCAAATGGCTATTAAATATCATCCTGATAAAAACCAAGGTGATAAGGCTGCAGAAGAGAAGTTCAAAGAAGCCGCAGAAGCCTATGAAGTATTAAGTGACGCAGATAAAAAAGCGCGCTATGATAGATTTGGCCATCAAGGTGTAGGTGGTGCTTCAGGCGGCGGACAAGGTCCAGGGGGCATGAACATGGATGATATCTTTAGCCAATTTGGAGATGTATTTGGCGATGGGCATCCATTTGAATCATTCTTTGGAGGCAGCAGCAGACGTGGCGGTGGCGGTGGCCGAAGACAACGCGTTGGTACTAACCTTAGGGTTAAAGTAAAACTTACCCTTGAAGAAATTTCAAAAGGTGTTGAAAAGAAATTAAAAGTAAACAAGCAAGTGGCTTGCTCTTCTTGCGCTGGAAATGGTGCAAAAGACAAATCTTCATTTAAAAATTGCGGCACTTGCGGTGGCTCTGGGCAAGTAAGAAGAGTTACCAATACCTTCTTAGGTCAAATGGCAACTACTAGCACCTGCCCTACTTGTAATGGGGAAGGAAACGTAATTACCAATAACTGCTCGTCGTGCAGAGGTAGCGGTAGAATGGATGGAGAAGAAGTAATTACCGTAAACATACCTGCTGGCGTTGCAGATGGCATGCAACTCTCTATGAGCGGCAAAGGTAATGCTCCAGAAAGAGGAGGTATACCTGGAGATCTTATTATCCTTATTGAAGAAGTAGAGGACCAAATTCTTAAAAGAGATGGTAACAACATCATCTATGATTTATACCTCAATTTTGCAGATGCTGCACTTGGCACTCAAGTTGAAATTCCAACTGTTGGCGGTAAGGTGAAATTAAAAATTGACGCAGGCACACAACCTGGAAAAATTCTGAGATTACGTGGCAAAGGTTTGCCAGAATTAAACTCTGGATATACAGGAGATCAATTGGTTCAGGTAAATGTTTGGACACCCAAAAAATTAAGCAGCGACGAACGCGCACTCTTAGAAAAATTACGTGAATCTGAAAACTTTGCACCTAAACCAGAAAAAGGCGATCAAGGTTTCTTCGATAGAATGAAAGAGTTTTTTAATTAAAACTTAGGGCAACTTAACCTACCTCTTGAGGGTGTAATATTAATAAATAAACCAATTCCTGTAAAGAAATAGCCGTCTGGGGGTATCCAAGATCTTTTGTGCAGATTTCCCGACATCTTATTGGAGGTGGAGATATTTACATTGTTTTCCCAATACAGAGTCATATTCTTAAATAATCTAAACCCTAGGCTTACGCCAAAATTGCCTATTACAGCAGCTTGTTTTTTAGCTTGATCTTTTCTACTTAAAGTTGATCCTCCATACCCTACAGATGCATATATCTCATCTATTTCTTTTGCATCTTGATCTACTGTAAAATACATAGATTTAAAATAAGTCCCCCCTAAACCAATCGTGCCGTTTACGGTAAATCTACTTTCAGTTAGTCTTATATTATGGTTAAAACTGTAGGCTACATTAAATTGTGCCTCATCAAAATCGCACTGCGAGCCTTGGGTATTTTCAGATTTTAATGTTTGCATGCTACCATGGCGATAATGTAGGCCCATTTCAAAATCATCATTAATGGCTTTATATATAGCCCCAAAATAAGTAGGTCGGGTTTCATCAAATACCCCGTAATTTGTGGTAATGGCATAATCCATTTGATTGGATAAGTAAAACGCATTCCCTACCCCACCCCCAAATCTAAAGTCTTCTAAATACCACCCCTTACCTCCTCTGGCCGCAGGTAAAGAGACAGCCACAACAGCTAGTGAATGTACTAAAGAAATAAAAACAACAATATAGCGAATAACTTTATCCATGAATGATGCTTATAGAAACAGTTAAAACAAAGTTAAAAAATAACTTAAAGAAAAACAATACTAAGTTAAAACCAAACCCTTGGGCAACCAACTCTTGAGCTACCAGCGCCAAAACGGTAGCTTAACTGTAAGCCCGTATAAAAATACATATCAGGTGGTATTTTAGAAGTTTTAACTAGGTTACCCGACATCTTATTCGATAAGGAAATATTCAAACTATTTTCCCAATACAACCTTACTTCTCTGGTAATTCTGAACCCCATATTAAAGCCCAGGTTTCCAATAATTGCTAACTTCTTATTAGGAATATGATCATCGTAAACATTTAAACTTGCCCCAACTCTATTAGTTGTTTCGGTATTTCCATAACCCACAGATGACATCAAATAGTCTATAGTTTGAAAATTTGAGTTTACCGTATAATACATGCTTTTAAAATAGGTGAACCCCAAGCCGCTTTGAAAATTAAGGGTAAAAGGCCCGCCATTTAATCCAATATTATCGTTAAGGCTTTTATTAAACACCATTTGCACTTCATTGTAATTGCACTGAATAC
>JBIKKC010000087.1:0-8783 GCA_044360615.1 Bacteroidia bacterium
CGCAATAATCTGTTGGCGTTTAAAGCGTCATTTAGGATGGAGTTCGAAGTGCTATTGGCTATTTCTCCTGATGAGGCTATGGAAATCCTTAAAACAAATACGCCTCAGGTAATTATTTCAGATTATAGAATGCCTTTTATGACGGGTATTGAAATGTTTGAAAAAATTAGGCAAAAGTATCCAGAGCCATTTAGAGTTTTACTCACAGGTTATGGGGATTTGCAAGCGTTAGCAGATGCTATAAACAAAGGCCAAGTTTTTAGATATATTAAAAAACCATGGATAGAAGACGAAATTCGCAATGTGGTAAGAGATGCTTCTGAGTATTTCCAAACAAAGGTTTTATTGGCAGAGCGCAATAAAGAATTGGCAGAGGCTTATAAAGAATTAGATCGATTTGTGTATTCAGTTTCACATGATTTAAGGGCCCCCTTAATGGGTATTCTAGCCATTGCTGGTTTTTTACGGAAGTCTCAAAACATAGAGGAGGTGAATGAGTATGGCGAACTTGTAATTAAAAATGTAAATAGATTAGACGAATTCATCGCCAATCTCTTAGAGTATTATAAAGTTAAACGGGGCGAACTAATCATTACTAGTTTAAGTTTTGAAGACATTTTTAAGGAAATGTTTGAGATCTACGAATCTGAAATGTTAGATAAAAATATTCATTTTGAAATGGATGTTAAGCAGCATGAGGATTTTAGAGGGGATAAGCTTATTTTATTGGTTGCGCTTCAGAACTTTTTTTCTAATTCTATTAAATACCAAAGGCTAGAAAATAATAACAAGACTATTAAATTATCTGCCCATGTTTTAAGGGGTGAGGCTGTTGTGGTTATTGAAGATAATGGTATTGGTATTGACAAAGAATTTCAAAACCGTGTTTTTGAAATGTTTTTTAGAGCATCCTCCCAAGCTGTTGGTTCTGGAATAGGATTATATAATGCGAAACTCGCTCTAAGCAAATTGGGTGCAGAGGTGGAAGTAGAATCGGAGGCCGGTGTTGGAACACGTTTTACCATAAAAATACCAAGTAAATAATAGCTTAATTTGCTTAGGCAGCAAGGCTTGTTTATCTTGCAAGTATGAAAATCCTTAAAGTTGTAGGCATCGTCCTATTTGTTTTATTTGTAGCCCTATTCTCACTTCCTTTTTTATTTAAGGGCAAAATTGTTACTGCCGCCAAAAAAGCAGTTAATGAGCAACTCAATGCTAAGGTAGATTTTAATGAGGAAATTGGACTAAGTCTGTTTAGTAGTTTCCCAAATCTTGCATTAAGCATCAAAGATTTTCGTGTAATTAATATTGCTCCTTTTGAAGGTGATACTTTGTTTGCAGCGCAAGAAATATCTGCTGTTCTCGACGTTATGAGTGTGATACGTGGAGAGCAAATACAGGTTAGAAGTATTGTTTTAAATCAGCCTAGAATTAACGCCTTGGTTCAAGCCGATGGAAAGGCAAACTGGGATATAGCAAAAGTAGACACCACGGCAACTTTGCCCCAAGATACTGCAACTTCTAGTTTTTCGCTAAAGTTGCGTGAGTTGCAAATAAAGGATGCCAATCTTGTTTATAACGATAAGCAATCTGATATGCGTGCCGAACTAAATGGATTGAATTACCTTATGGAAGGTGATTTTTCTGAAACGCTTATGACCATGATAAGTGAGTTGAAAATTGCTGCGCTTACTTATGAAATGGAAGGGGTTAGTTACCTAAACAAAGCGGAAGCAGGCATGGATGGCACGTTACAGGCCAATTTAAGCACTATGAAATTTGAGTTTAAAGAACACAATTTTAAGTTGAATGCTTTAGAATTGGGATTAGATGGCTTTATAGCTATGCCAAGTAACGACATAGAAATGGATTTAAAATGGAATGCGAAGAAGAATGAAATAGCCCAATTTCTTTCTCTCATTCCCGCTGTTTATGCCAGCGATATGAAAGATCTTCAAACCAAAGGAAAGTTAACTTTAAATGGTTTTGTGAAAGGCATTTATAATGATAAAGTAATGCCAGCTTTTGGCTTGAACCTACTTTTAGAGAATGCTTGGTTCAAGTACAGTGCATTGCCAGCACCAATGGAAGATCTTCAGATGAAGTTGGCCATTAGTAACCCCGATGGTGAACCTGATCATACAAAGATTGAGCTAGAAAAATTACATTGGCTATTGCAAGGTGATGCTTTTGATGCCAAGCTGCTAGCCTTAACACCTATTACAGATCCTTATGTGGATGCTGTTTTAAAAGGAAGTATTAATTTAGGGAATATAGCTAAGTTGGTTCCATTGCCGCAGGGAACAAAATTAGCAGGTAGCCTAGTTGCCGATGTAATGGCAAAAGGAAATATGAGTACCTTAGAAAAAGGAAATTATGAAGCCTTTGATGCCAAAGGGAATTTACAAGTTAAACAATTTGTTTATGAAGCCTCCGACTTGCCAAAACCTTTTTACCTAAATGATGCTGCATTAAGTTTTAGTCCAAAGGTGGTTACCTTACAAAATTTTGATGCCAAGATTGGTAATAGCGATATGCAAATGAATGGTGCTTTGGAGAATTTCTATGCTTACTATTTGGGTAATGCTACGCTTAAAGGAAATCTTAATTTTAACAGCAAGCATTTTGATGCCAATGAATGGTTAAGCGAAGATGGCTCTGAGTCTGCAACTGCCGAAGATACTGCAGCCATGGCTTTGGTAGAAGTGCCAGATAATATAGATTTTCAATTGAAAAGTAATATTGATAAATTGAACTATACTAACTTAGAAATTACCAATTTTAAAGGAGGAATTCACGTAGCCAATCGTCAAATAGATTTTCAACAAGTGGCTTTACAATTGCTTGGTTCAAACATGAAAATGGATGGGTATTATGAAACCAAGGATTTAACACAGCCAAAAGTTAAAATGGATTTTAGTATGAGTGATTTGGATATTCAACAGGCCTTTAAAGCCTTTAATACCGTGCAAAAAATTGCACCCATTGCGTCTCAAATGGCAGGTAGATTTAATGCTTCGTTTAGAATGTATACATCTTTATCGCAACACATGCAGCCAATATACGAAAGTCTATTAGCCGAGGGTACTTTAGGAGTGCCACAAGCTACTTTAACCAATATTAGCAGTTTAAATAAGGTGGCAGATTTTGTAGGTAAGCCAGAATACAAACAAATGAGCATGAACAATGCTAAAATTGCATGGAAGGTTATTAATGGTAAAATTTACACCGAGCCTTTCGATTTAAAATTAGGTGCTCAAACTATGCGCTTAAGTGGTAATACTTCTTTATCTCAGCAAATAGAATACATTGGTACTATGAATGTGCCAAGGAAGGATTTAGGGGGTGCTAATACCGCCATAAATGAAACTTTAAAACAGCTCAATGCCAGTGCTGGTTCTAATATTAAAATGGACGAGAACCTACCGCTTGTTTTTAATATTGGAGGAACCTTTGATAAGCCAGAAATAAAGACCAATTTAAAAGATTTATTAGCATCACAGGCTGGTTCATTAAAAGATCAAGCCATGGATGAGGCCAAGCGCAAGGCAAAAGAAATGGAGGATAAGGCTAGGGCAGAGGCACAACAGCAAATGCAAGCTGCCAAAGATAAGGCCCTGGCAGAGGCGCAGAAAGCGAAAAGTGAAGCTGAAGCTAAGTTAAATGCTGAAAAAGAAAAATTAAGGCTTGAAGTTGAAGCTAAGAAAAAAGAAGCTGAGGCAAAGGCTAAAGCCGAGGCGGATAGATTTAAAAAACAAGCAGAAGAGGAAGCTAAGAAAAAGTTAAAAGGGTTACTTAAGTAAGAAGTTTTAAGCCGCAAAGCGCCTCTAATAATATAATCCTAAAAAAATAGGTAACAATATTCTCTTTTTTTATTCTTCAATTTTATTATTTCTTTCAAATTCTTCTGCTAACTTCTTTTCAAATTTATTATGAATAAAAAGTATTGAAAGTCCAAATAAAATTGCAGAAACAATTAGCATATTATTAATTATGCCGCTAACAGAAAAGGATATTCGAATTAATATAGTTGAGATAATAAACCCAGAGTTTCGAATGACTTTGTGAAACTCGTCAGTGTGAAAAAATGAGAATAGTAACAATATAACATCAGCAATAATCAAAATATTGAAGAACTGTTCAAAGAAAATATTATTGATATTTTTGAAGGAAATAGCATTGTCTTTATATGGTTGAAAGATACCAATACTCCAGTTATAGAATGAATACACTGCTATTACGAGTAGTATAGGAACTAAGGCTGTAGCCATCCATTTTTTTGCGTTTATAAATTTTGAAATACTTGAAGAATGATTTTTACTATTTTCAAAAGTTCTGTACACTTTGGTTCGTTGAATATGGAAAAGATAAATTAAATAAAATAATAAGACCGATGCTAATAAATCATAGGTAAACTGCAAATCATTTTTTATGTTGAACCAATTAGAAGAAAGTGATAAATCTGATAAGTCTTTGAACAATCTTCTAATAATGATTAGCGCAATAATTTCATATTGCTTTGAGATATAAGTAGAAGTTGATTTAGGTAGGTAGTAAATTAAAAGATATACTTCATAAACTAATATAAAAGAAAAAGGGGTATAAATAGCAGCGATTGGGTTTTTTAATAAGTTTGATGGTTCATTAATGGTAATTAGATTAAAATGTATCAATCCAATCATTAACAAGTGAATTAAAAAACTTACCAAAGCAATCCATAAAATAATCCGTTCACTCTTCTCCTTAGTTTTTTTTGAAAGAAGTTTTTGATAAAGTTTTTCCATGTGGTCGGTTATTAAATAGTGAGCTTAAAGATTTTATTAATATCAATAAGTTAGTTTATTTTCTGTTGAATAATTTTGCTGACTATTTCCCATTCAGCATTGAGTTCTGAAAAGTGTGATTTTAACCTGTCGTTCCAACCATCATTTGATTCAATTTCTATTTTATCTGCAATTTTGGCCATTATACTGAGGCGCAAAGAACTTGCTGAGCCCTTTATTTTGTGTGCTACTGCAGTTATACTTTCGAGATGCTTTCTGTTGTAAGCATCCTCTAGCTCTAGTAATATAGCCGGTATTTCTTTTTGTACTTTGATTAATATCTCCTTTAAAATTGCTTTATTACTAAATAAATTCTCCAATTCATGATAAGCTATATGTAAATCATTTTCTGAATTATCATTATGAATTAACTCATGCGTATGTGCTACTTTTATCAAATACTTATCCAGTATTTCCTTAATTTTCTCTGGTACTAGCGGTTTGGTTAAAAAGTCATTCATCCCACTGGCAAAACACCTCTCTCGTTCTGCTTTAAGAGCACCGGCAGTAAGCGCTATAATTGGGACATTTCGGCCAGTTAATAATTCAATTTCTCTAATTTTTTGGGTTGCATTTATTCCATCTAATTCGGGCATGTGCACATCCATTAAAATTAAATCAGGACTCGTTTCTTGGTATTTTTTAATAGCCTCAATGCCATTTGTAGCTTCAATGATTTCATTTTTGAAACCAAGTTCCGAAAGCATTTCCTTGATTAAAATCATGTTTAAAAAAACATCTTCCGCAATTAATATTTTTACATTTTCGTTAAAATTATTTGGTTCGGATGCTTCAGTAGTTTGTTTTTCAAGACTTGTTTTATGGTCGTATGGATTATTAAGATACATGAATAATTCATTCCTTTTTACTGGTTTGCTCAAGCGAAATTGAATTCCCAATTCCAAACATTCCTTTTCAATTTGAAAGGTATCTAAAGTTGAGTAAAGAAGAATTACAGGCTGTTTTTCAATATTTAGATTTAATTTATTTTTTAGCAATCGTATTGTTTCTATACCGTTTATGTATGGCATATTGTAGTCACAAATTATTAGATCAAAAGGTTTGGATTGATCAATTATTTTGAGCGCTTCGAAGCCCATATTACAAACTTCAGATTCAATCTGCCATTGTTGGAGCATTTGTTGCATGATTATTTGATTGTTAACGTTGTCGTCAATAATCAAACATCTTTTCACCCAATTCATCTTGGTATAATCTAGTTTAATTCCATCCTCAAAACGAGTAGTAACATCAAAATAGAAAATAGTTTCAACACCTATAGTACTGTTGATATGGATTGTACTTCCCATTTTTTCTGCAATTAATTGAGAAATAACAAGTCCTAAGCCTGTACCACCAAACTTGCGTGTAGTTGAATTGTCGGCCTGCGAAAATGATTTAAAGAGCTTTGATTGTTGTTCTTTGCTGATGCCAATACCAGTATCTCTTACAGAAATAGAAATTTTACCATTATTGCCTTCAAGTGCCTGGTAGCTTATTTTAAGTTCGACTTCTCCCTCTAAAGTAAACTTTACAGCATTTCCTAAAAGATTTGCTAAAATCTGTTTTAACCTTACAGCATCAACATAGCCGAATCTAGGCATGGAGGGGTCAATGTTTAGCAATAACTCAATTTCTTTTTCTGCTGTGGCGAATTTAACGATGTCTATACTGTCTTCAAATAATTGCAACATGTCAGTTTTTGTAATATCCAGTTCTAACATTCCTGCTTCAATTTTAGAGAAATCAAGAATGTCATTGATAATGCCGAGTAGGGCATGACCAGAAACATTGGCATTGTTTACATACTGCTGCTGAACACCCGAAAGCTGAGTTTTTTTAAGTAGTTCTGTGAATCCAATTACACTATTGAGGGGAGTGCGAATTTCGTGGCTCATATTAGCAAGAAATTCAGATTTTGCTTTATTTGCTTTTTCTGCTTCTACTCTGGCTGCAATTTGAGCCAAAGCTTCTTTTTCTGATGTTATATCCCAATTGGTTCCTATCATCCGAATGGCATTGCCATTATTATCTCTTAAGACAGTTGCGAGAGCTCTTATATGTCTTATCTCCCCATCTTCATATTGAACCCTGAACTCAGTATTGAAGTCTTTTTCGCCTTTAATTGCCATTTGAATCTCTTCATTACCTCTTTGTTTATCGGCTTCGTATACTCCATTTACCCAAGCCTCATATGCGTTGGTAAAATCTTTTCTATTTACGCCATATAAAGCGAACATTTGGTCATCCCAAGTGAGTTTGTTGGAAACAATATCCCAATCCCAAATTCCTATTCCTCCTGCTTTAACAGCAAGACTCAGGCGCATTTCGTTTACTTTTATTAACTCTTCTGTTTGCTTTAATTTACTAATATTGGAATGAGATCCAACAACCCTAATTGCATCACCATTTGCATTTCGCTCAACTACTTTACCTCTATTTAAAATCCATAAATACTTTCCTTCTTTGTTTCTAAATCTGTATTCGAAGTTGAAAGATTCTGTTTCTCCTGATAAATTTTGAGAAATTTCAGCAAATGTAAATGCAATATCATCGGGATGTATTCTAGAACTCCATTCATTATCATTGTCTGTAAACTCTTCCGGTTTATACCCTAACATTTCTAACCAGCGATTTGAATAAAAAGCCTTTTTCTCTTGTGGATTCCAATCCCAAGTTCCATCACCACTGCCTTCAATAACAAATTGCCATCTTTCTTCATTGATTCTCAATTTCTCCTCAGCAATTTTTCTTTCTGTTATATCTTGTGCTATTCCCTTGATATGGGTTATGTCTCCTTTTTCATCAAATCTAGCTTCTCCATAAACCCACATGTATCCTCGGCTGCCATCTTTACGGATTGTATTTAATTCCATTTCATACGGAATGCCTTTTTCTCTGGTTAGATTTAATGCAGAAGATAGCTGCTCCCAACTTTCTGGAGTAAAGAGCTTCATGTGCTCTGTATAAGGTGGAGGTGGAATTTTAGCATCGAAACCATACATATTATATAGCTCTTCTGTCCAGAATACCTCATTGGTTCTCAAGTCAAGTTCCCAACTTCCTATGGCTGCAATTTTTTGTGTATAGTTTAATAAAGCAAAAGTTTTATCTAATTTAGACTTATTTACTATGTATTCGGTAACATCCTGATGCGAGCCAAGCAGTCTCACTGGCTTTCCTTCCTTGTTTCTGATTGCTAAACCCCTGCATCTTATCCAAACTGTAGAGCCATTTCTATGTCTATATCTTATGGTTTGATCGTAGGGTATTTCTGGGTTTTCAAAATGTTTAACAATGAGTTCATTGGCGAGTTTCAAATCATCAGCATTTACGATATCTTCCCACGCAGAGGGTTTGTGAGGCATTTCTTTGTAATCATATCCTAAAACAGACCAAAATTTCGGACTCATCCATTCCTCTTCGGGGTTATCCAGATCCCAATACCAAATCCCATCTAAGGATGCTTCTTGAATAAAATCCAAGATGGTGTTGTCTATTTTGATTAATTCATAGAGCTCATTCTTGAGGTAATGATTGTCTTTTATGTTTTGCGAAGAATTAATTATTGGCATTGTGAAGATTTGATTTTCTTGTTAAAATTTATAGCATGGTGTTGTGTAAAAGACCCTAATTTTAGTATAGTGCTAAAATAGACTTTTTTCTTAATTTCTAAAATATTTTGTTGTTGTAGTGATGTTGGAATGTGGCCAGTGTTGGAAGGATGGTGTCTATATTTTAACATCATTGGAGCCTTTCTGGTTTTTGCGAATTTGAATAGCAATACTGCCAAACTTTTGGCAGCTACAAGAAGGTGGCGGTGCACTGAACCGCCACTTTTGCTAAGCCCGTGTTAGCCACTGCCTCATTTATTCATCCAGCCATCCATGATTCCATGTTTGATGTCAGAGTAGGAAAAAATGAGATAAACTATAATGGCAATTAGTAAAATCACTTTCC
>JBIKKC010000294.1:0-2727 GCA_044360615.1 Bacteroidia bacterium
TGTTAAAAATATGGTTTAATTAAATTTATTTTATATATTGCTCCTAGCAATTTGCCTATGCAAGTCCTAGAAGCCATTCAGCAATTTTTAGCTTACGTTAAGTTTGAGAAAAAACAATCGGCTCATACCCTGCTTGCTTTAGAGAACGACCTTGGCCAATTTTCTGCCTACCTTAAAACAGTTTACGAGCAAACCCTAATAACCCAATTAAGTCATTTGCAAATTCGTTCTTGGCTCTCGCAATTAATGAGCGAAGGCGTAAGTGCTAGAAGCATTAGTAGGAAAATTTCTTCATTACGTTCTTTCTTTAAATTCTTAATGCGCGAAGAACTCATTTTGGTAAACCCAATGAGTAAAATTCAAGCACCTAAAGTAGAGAAAAAGTTGCCTGTTTTTGTAGAAGAAAAAGCTATGAAAACGCTCTTTGATGGCTCCCTTACTAAAGAAGAAAATGCAAATGAAGCCATAGGAATTCAAGAAGACCTAATCTTGCTGGTTTATTACAGCACAGGCATGCGTTTGTCTGAATTAATTCAGTTAAAAGAAACAGATGTAGATTTGTATAGAATGCAAGTGAAGGTGCTAGGTAAACGCAACAAAGAGCGTATTATTCCTATCCCTAGAGAATTGGTTGCTTCATTAGAAAGTTATTTAAAAGAAAAGTCGGCATTAGGGCTAGCAAACCATTATGTATTTTGTTTAAAGAATGGAGAGCCTTGGTATCCCAAAAAGATATACAACTTAGTAAAATCTAAATTAAGCCAAGTAACTACTATACAGAAAAGGAGTCCGCATGTGTTACGCCACACCTATGCCACCCATTTGTTAAACAATGGTGCGGATTTAAATGCTATCAAAGAATTGTTGGGTCATGCCAACCTTAGCGCCACGCAAGTTTACACGCACAATAGTATAGAAAGATTAAAACAGGTGTATAAAAATAAGCACCCAAGAGCATAACCTGCCTTATTAAAATAAACCATGGGAGGAAGGTGGCAGGGCAGGTGCCATTTGAATCTCAACAAAGATTAAAAATATGAAGATCGAAATTCAATCCATTCATTTTAAAGCCGACGTAAAGTTGCTAGACTTTGTAAAAGCAAAAATTGAAAAGACCAAAACCTTTTTTGAGGGAGCCCAGCAGGCAGATGTCTACCTGAGGCTGGAGAAAGATAGTCATGGCGAAAATAAAGTTGTTGAGGTGAAAATGAACGTGGCAGGTAATCCTATTTTTGCCAAAGAGCACAGCAGCACTTTTGAAGCAGCAACAGATATGGTAATGGATAAGTTGGTGGCTCAGATTAAGAAGCACAAAGAGAAATTGCAAGCCAAGGCGGTGTAAGCTAATTTTCTTTAATAGTTTAAAAGCGGCTAATCTTAACCATTAGTCGCTTTTTTTATTGCGCCTCTAGCCTATACACCGGAAATCTTCTGTATTCCTTTTCTTGGTAAGGAGAGTTTTGGTAAATAAAATCTAGCACGGCTTGTTGTTGTTTTGCCAATGCTGGATTTTCCCTTTTCCAAGTTTCAAATTTCTCTTTTAGTCCTGGTTGTGTCTTTAAAAGTTCCGCTGCTTCTTCTTCAAAAACATAGGCAGAATAGCCCTCCTTTTGGTTCAAGATAGGATCAAAAAAATTCCAAGCCATAAATCCATCTTCTGTGCTTGGTTCAAGACACTCCATTACATATTTCCAATTGCCTTGATTGAGTGGTACAAGCACATCTCCAGCTCTTACCAATACACGCATGAAACGCGTTTCTGTTTTGATATTGGTATGCGGAAAATGACCCTCATAAGGTTGTTTGGCATGGGTAATATCTGTTAAATAATATACATTTAGGTTTAAAAAAGTATCTTCAGGAAACTCCGTCATTTCTACACCAGCTATTTGCAATTTATACCTTGCCATTTGCCATTGTTTAGGTATGATATAAGCTGCAGGTGTTGGCACAGAAAGAGAGGCAGTGCATTTAGAAAAGTAAGGGATTTTTGTAGTAATGGGTTTAGCACGGTTGTAATAGCCGCGCTGGTAATCTCCAAGCGTGCTAGGTTTTTGCTCATAAGCATAACCCTTAAAATTAAGCAGTAAAGAATCATCCTTGTTGACCCTAAAATTGCTTTCGAAAGGAGTTTCGAACATGCTATTTTGAATATCGTAAACACGCGCTTGCCTAATGAGAATCGTATTTTCTGAAGTGAACGTATAAATTGATTTAAGCAAAGCATAGGTAGCATTCACACGCTGTTCGTAAGGCTTAAGCATGTGAGATTCGGCCACAAAACCAAGGGTATGGTGCAAGGCAGTAAAGCCTGTAGAGTACTTAGGAGATTCTATAAAAACTTCATAGCCATTGGGAATAGGGGAGCGCCCAAATACATTTACATACGGAGCCATTTCCCAGCCGCGGTTCTTCATATCATTATAAATAAAACGGTTGGCTTCTGCATGAACCAACTCGGCCATTTTACCACCTAACTTTTCTTGCTGCGTTGTAATAAGGGTCATGGCATATTGGTAATCGGCCCCATTAGAGGTATGCGTATCTACAAACACATCTGGATTCCAAACTTTAAACAAGCTCATAAAAGCGGCGGTAATCCAGCTATCCATTTTTATAAAATCTCTATTTAGGTCTAGGTTCATGCCATCTGCTCTAAAGCCTTTGGCTTCTGGCCCTAGCTGACCGCAGCGAGTAAAGGTTTTTCTATTTACCATTCCTTCAATA
>JBIKKC010000295.1:0-2726 GCA_044360615.1 Bacteroidia bacterium
GCTCTGAAGGGGGAGTAATGGTTACATCCATTTTAAAGCTCCTTTCTTGTGTGCATATAAAAAGCCCATGAATAGAATAAATACAAATACCAATATTTCGAGCAAGGCAAGCATTCCTACTTTTTTTGCAACTACAGCCCAAGGAAACATAAATACCAATTCTACTTCAAACACCAGAAAGATAAGTGCAAATAAATAGTAGCCTACATTAAATTGTTTCCAAGGCGAACCAGCTGCAGGCACGCCACATTCGTAGGCTTGACCCTTTTGTAAATTAGTACTTCCCTTGGTTAAAAATTTAGATACCGCTATACCGCCGGCAGAAAATGCAATGGCAGCAAGCATCAATGTAATAAGTGAACCTGAACCCATAGTATTTGATTAATATTCCACTTAGAATATAATCGAATATATAAAAATAGCTGGAAGGATTGCAATAAAAATATCTACAATCAAGAAAATTCAGATTTTACTAACTATTCGGCAAAGTAGTTAATGAGATATTTAGATACTGTTTCGGTATTTGCTGCCTCTTGTTTGGTAGTGTTTATAACCCTAAACCGTTCGGCAGGAATTTTCTTCTTCACATTTAAAAAATTACGAATAGCTGCATTTCTTCGCTCCATAGCATTAATGGTCATTTCTTGCAACTGGGTGGCAGGAATTATCTTTTTCATCTGCTCTTGTAATGGCAATTCAACATCTAAAGGGTTTGGCAACTTACCTGCTACAAATTGAGTAAATAATGTGTCTTGAACACTAACGCCATTTACAGAATCTACTAGGGCTTGGTTAAAACTATCTAATTTTACACCATACTTCTTTTCCAAATACTGCTTTTTTAAGGTAAACATGCCCCATTCTTCTTGCTCCAATTCATTATTACTTACCTGAATAAACTCTGCTTTTAGTCCTTGCTTTTCATTTAAAATTCGTACTACTTTATCTAATGCTTGCTGCTGTTTATCTGCAAACCCAACCTGTATAAACTCAAACTTTACTTCTTTTAATTCTTCTTCATTGCCGCCAAATAAGGAAGCCAATAATTGATAAGGTGCCATGGCTGCTTTAATAAAAATATTTTTCACCACTCCCCAAATCACCTTCCCTAACTTATACTTTGGATCATCCAAGTTCCCTTCAACAGGTATCTCTAAATTAACATTTCCTTTATAATCTCTAAGCAAAGCAAAAGCTAATTTAACAGGCAAATCTACTGCTGTTTTGTTCTTTTGCTTTTTACCAACATATACGGTTCTTATCTGTAACTTATTATCACTTTTAATCTGATGAGAAGCACTAATACTTGTTTTACAAGTGTAATCTACTACGCCATCTAAAAATGGATGTGCTATATAATGCAACATATATGGATTCATATCACTCATCCTCAAACCTGTGATGCTATAATTCAAGTCTAAATTTTTAAAATCCTTAGGATTAATCGCTAAAGAACCTTTTAAATTTCCGCTTTTATTTAGGAGGGCGCTCATTTGCAGAGAAAGCCTTTTGCCATTAGATTTCAAATTTGAGGCTAACAATTGTAACTTACTCAATTCAAAATTGAATTTATTTTGAAGGGTGTAGTCTCTAAAAACTACTTGACTATTCGTTATACTAACCTCTTTAGCACTGTATCTTGATAGATCCTGGTTATTAACTACATCTTTAGTATAATATGTTAAAAGCAAAAAGGGATTATCATAAGGTATATTGGCAGTATCTCCAGTTAAAGCTGGAGCTTCTGCAGTAGCAGCAGAAAATAACCTATCAAAATTGCTCCCCTTGGTGTACATCTCATAAACACAAAACAAAGATGCTAAGTTTAGGGAATTCAAATCATATAGACCTTTCTTTACTTGTATGCTATCCACCTTCAAAGTCATATCCCCCAAACCAAACAAAGGATATCCTTTTGGATCAACTATTTTAATTCCATGTAAATTTAATAAGCCCTTCAATCCTAATTCTTCTGTTCTGGCAGCATTACCCACAATTTTCAAAACAGTATTCAATTCGCCTTCAAAGGATTTAACTTTTATTACTTCGCGCAAATACGCATACCAAGAAGCGAGGTTAAAATGCTTTATGTTTAAACTTAAATCGTAATCTTGGGTTTGTGTATTAAACTTTAATAAGTTGCGAAAACTACCCCCACTATTGATATCAAAATCAATTTTATATAACATCTCTGGTTTATCCCAGGCAAGCTTTGGAGATTTTACAAACAATTTTTCTAAGGCAATGGTATTCCCTAAGCTCTTATTGGTATAAGCTATATGTGCATTGCTAATTTGAAAGTTTAATACACTCCAACGCGTTGGCAATGTATCACTATCTGCCACTTGGGAGCTATCCTCAGCTCCAGAAAAACGATTCACTAAATCGCTAAAATTAAAAAAGCTCTCTTTTTGCAATATTGAAATTTCTGGACCATCTAAGAAAAACTTATTTACTTCATATTCTCCATTAAGTGCCTTAGGCAAATTAACACTTGTTTTTAAGGAAGCAATTTTAATAAAGACCGATTTATCATCAGCCTCTAATAAGGTAAAGCCATCTATTTCTAATGTGCCCGTAAATAGGTTTAGCCAAAAACGCTCCATTACAATCTCACGTCCTAAAAATTCTTTATCATACTTCTCTATGGCCCATTTGCAAATAGGACTTAAAAAAAAGAATAGTAATGTAAGAAGAACAAAAAGTATGCTCGTTAACCAAATGCT
>JBIKKC010000088.1:0-8724 GCA_044360615.1 Bacteroidia bacterium
GGTGCAATTAAAAAATATTCAAAAAATGAACTTAGCAGGAAATACAGAAGTAAAGGCAAACATGGATTTAATTAAGCATAAAATTGAAGAAGGCTTAGATAATTACGATGTAAAATAGACTTCAATATCTTGATAAATAACTAGATAAGTTTTTTTTATTGAAATCCGGGTGCAAACGGTCAAAGTGACCTTACATTTGCACTCGGATTTTTAGTATTTGCACATATAGTGCCATTACTTTATCATAAAGTTACAATTATATTTTATAAAGATTAGATGAAATTAAGTCAATTTAAGTTTGCCTACAACGAAAGTCTTATTGCCAAACACCCAACAGAAGCGCGCGACGAATCAAAGTTAATGGTTATTAACCGCGAAAAAGGAAAGATAGAGCACAAGAAATTTTCTGATATTTTAGGTATGTTTAGCGATAGAGATGTGATGGTGTTAAACAATACTAAGGTTTTTCCAGCTCGCTTGTATGGTTCAAAAGAAAAGACTGGCGCTAAGATTGAGGTTTTTTTATTGAGAGAGCTGAACAAAGAAATGAAGCTTTGGGATGTTTTGGTTGATCCAGCTAGAAAGATTAGAGTAGGCAATAAATTGTATTTTGGCAACGACGATTTAGTAGCTGAAGTAGTTGATAATACCACCAGCAGAGGGCGTACCATACGTTTCTTATTTGATGGGACTGATGAAGAATTGCGCAAAATAATTGACAAATTAGGCGAGATGCCACTTCCTAAATACATGGATAGACCTGTTGACCGCACAGATAAAGAACGTTTCAACACTATTTTTGCTAGCAAGGTAGGTGCAGTAATTCCGCCAACAGCAGGTTTACATTTTAGTCGCGAATTAATGATGCGACTAGAAATAAAAGGTGTACGTTTTCCAGAATTAACGCTGCACAATGGTTTAGGTTCGTTTAGAACAGTAGAAGTTGAAGACCTAACTAAGCATAAAATGGATTCTGAGTTTTATGAAATTCCTCAAGAAACTGCCGATGTGGTAAATAATGCCATTACAGAAAAGAAGCGAGTTGTAGCTGTAGGTAATTCTGTAATGCGTGCTTTAGAATCCTCTGTTTCTTCTGCAGATAGGTTAAATCCATTAAGTGGTTGGACAGATAAGTTTCTTTTTCCGCCACATGATTTTAAAATAGCAAATGTGTTAATCTCTAATTTTCATCCGCCAGAATCTACTTTATTAATGGCTACCGCGGCCTTTGCAGGTTTTGATTTGCTTCAAGAAGCATACAACGAAGCTATTAAGAAGAAGTATCGCTTTTTAGCTTATGGCGATGCTATGATTATTATCTAATTTCATGAAAAGGCATGCCCTAATTGTTGCCGGAGGTAAGGGCTTAAGAATGGGAGCAGAAATTCCCAAACAATTCTTAGAACTTAATGGCTTGCCTGTACTCATGCATACTATTAAAGCTTTTCGGTTTGATCCAAAGCTTGCTATCACCTTAGTTTTACCAGCAGACCAGTTTACCTATTGGAAATGGTTGTGCGAAAAACATGGCTTTAATGAGCCTCACCAACTAGTGGCTGGCGGAGCTTCCAGGTTTCAATCCGTTAAAAATGGCTTATTGGCCATTGCCGAAGCCGAAGCGCTAGTGGCTATTCATGATGGCGTAAGACCCTTGATTGATAAGGAAATTATTGAAAACTCTTATAAAATAGCCTCCGAGAAAGGCAATGCCTTAGTTGTTGTTAAATTAAAGGATTCTATTCGCAAGCAAGATTTATTAGGCAATAGCAAAGGCGTAAATAGGGAGAATTATTACTTGGTTCAAACACCCCAAACCTTTGAGGTAGCCCAAATTTTACAGGCTTACGAATTAGCGGAAGATGATAATTTTACTGATGACGCCTCTGTTTTGGAAGCGAGCGGACAAAAAATAAACTTGATAGAGGGAAGTTACAGAAATCTTAAAATAACTACACCTGAAGATTTAATTGTAGCAAGCGCTTTATTACAATAAACCCTTAGCAATTAGGTAAGGTATAATCAACCACATAAGTCCTTTAATAAGGAAAAAGAAAAAGCCAAAAACGCCCAAACGTTTGAACCAATTCATGAGTTTACCCCTTTGCTTATGGGGCACAGGGCACTCTAAAGGTTTTTCTTGGGATTTATGTACTGATGGTTGCATAAGTAAGTAACACAACAAATTTAATTCGGTTTGGCTTAAAAACAAATTCTTGCAAAAATGTGATACAATTCTATTTCTTGGTAAACCTAAAAATAGTCACCTGATTCTTCTTAACATCGTAATTTCTTACAATAGCCAATTCATTACCGGCAGCATCTAAATCAATATCTAAAACGTCTACATTCTGCATTTCGCAGAAGGGCTTTAGTACGACAGCCATTTGCAGGGCCTTAATACGGCTATACATATTGTTATTATCTACACAGTAATTGTCGAAATTTAGCATCTCAAAATTACCCATTTGAACAGCATTAAATTTATCATTGCCTTGGGCATCAAAAACAACCAATTGGTTGGTGGTTTCCTCGTCTATATTATACCTGTTTTTGGCAATAGACAAAATTATCTGAGGGCCTTTGTGCGTAATAGAAGGAGGCGAGGGAACGGATACACCATCATTTTCAATAAACCGATATTTCTCATTCTCTTTTAAGGCATATTCCTTATGCCAAAAACGCGTCATAACACTTGATTCTCCGCCTCCTAAACCATAATTGGCAATCATAAAACCTGGGTTACCATTTCTTTTTATCATACAAGAAACTACAAAACTTTTAAGTGTTGAATTTATACTTAGTGAGGCTTCTTTACCCAACATTTGCGAACCAGCTAATAAAAAGTTATCCAACAAAAGTTCTTTAAACAATTGAAAATCCTCATCATAAAATGCGAGGTGATAGGCAATTGCATTTGGGTCGAACTCTGCATTTGCTCCCTTTCTTGCGGTAATATAATACCCCATTACGGTCCCTAAAAACTGCCATTGTCCAACATAATTCATGTTTTTAAGCGGCTCTGCAGAAGGCCTTGCCAAATCTACTTCCTGCAATTGTCCATCATCTGTTCCAGCTAAATTTGATTTAAATAAATGTAAATCTCCTTGGCCATCATAAACCTCAAATAGCATTTCTGCTTTTGAAGTAAAATGAACCTTTTCAATCATTTCATTTCTTAAGCCAACATTGGCAATATCAAACTTCTTTTTACCAACCTCTTTTCCTAAATAATCAAAAAGGCGCATGGTGTAAAGCGTATTTTCTCTTTCTTGAACCACAATATGAGTGCTGGTTCCGTAAAGCTGCAATGCCCCATTAGTAGTAAGCTTAAAATTGGCTCTTTTGGTTAAATCCTTGCTATAGTATTGAATGTTCTGTATTTGACCCGCCCCATCAATAACATCATTTTGCTTATTAAAGATTAAGGCAAATCCATATTCGCCCAAATCAAAGTAGTTATTACAAAAGCCACCTGCTGATTTAGAATCTACGATAAGCTTGGTTTGTCCAAATACTACAAGGTTGAATAAAATGGTAAATACTAAAAGGCTTGGTTTTTTCATGCGATATTTCACTGTGTTTTTCTTCTTAATTGCCAATTACTTGGCGTTGTAGTTTCCGTTTTTGAAATTTTACTTTCATGCTGATAAAACAAGTCGGCAGCGCTATATGCAGCGGCTCCATGCAAATCTTCACGCTGTTGGTTTAACATTTCTGGTTGATAAAAATTCTCTATAAACTTAGTGTCAAAATCCCCTTTAATAAAAGCTTCGTGGTGCATTACAAAATTACCAAATGGTAGGGTAGTAGCAATACCGCTTATTTGATAATCTGCAATGGCTCTTATCATTCTTAATCTTGCTTCCTCTCTAGTGGCTCCAAAAGTTATCAATTTGGCAATCATTGGGTCGTACTGAATAGGAATTTGCATGCCCTCTTCAAAACTATCATCTACTCTTACGCCATAGCCTTGAGGAACTTTGTAGGTATTTAATTTACCAATATCTGGCAAAAAGTTATTTTGTGGATCTTCTGCACAAACACGCAATTCCATTGCATGGCCATGAATTTTTAAATCTTCTTGCGTATAACCTAAGGTTTCGCCGCGGGCCACCCTTATTTGTTCTTTTACCAAATCTACTCCGGTAATTTGCTCTGTAACCGGGTGCTCTACTTGTAAACGGGTGTTCATTTCTAAGAAATAGAAATTGAGCTCATGGTCTACCAAAAACTCCACCGTACCTGCACTGTAATAGTTAGCAGCTTTGGCAACATTTACCGCAGCTTCACCCATAGCTTTTCTTACCTCAGGCGTTAAACAGCTTGATGGAGCTTCCTCTACAAGCTTTTGATGCCTACGTTGAATGCTACATTCTCTTTCAAAAAAGTAAACAATATTACCATGCTGGTCACCTAAAATCTGAATTTCTATATGCTTAGGCGAACCCACAAATTTTTCAATAAATACACTATCATCACCAAAGGAAGCAAGTGCTTCAGACTGTGCCATGCGAATGGCTTCTTCAAATTCTGAAGCTGCATTTACAAGTCGCATTCCTTTTCCTCCCCCGCCTGCCGAGGCTTTAACCAAGACAGGATAACCAATACCATCTGCAATCTTCTTGGCCTGTGCAATATCTCTTAACGCTTCTTGCGTGCCTGGTACCAAGGGAACATTAAATTTAGAAACAGCTTGTTTAGCGCCAATTTTACTTCCCATTACCTCCATACTTTCAGCAGAAGGACCAATAAAAATAAGCCCTGCTTCTTTAACTCTTTTGGCAAAGTGAGCGTTTTCACTTAAAAAGCCATAACCTGGATGTATAGCATCTGCGCCAGTCATTTTGGCTACCTCAATAATTTTATCGCCTAGTAAATAACTCTGGTTGCTAGGTGGCGGACCAATGCACACGGCCTCGTCGGCATACCTTACATGCAAAGCTTTTCTATCTGCTTCACTATATACTGCAACCGTTTTAATGCCTAGTTCTTTGGCACTGCGCATTACCCTTAAGGCAATCTCGCCTCTATTTGCGATTAGAATTTTTTTCATCTATGGCAAATGTATAAAGAAATGGTAGAAATTGTAACTTGCAGGCCAATGTTTAATGCGATAAAACAATTACTTTATAAAGAACTCACTTTAGAATGGCGTCAACGCTACGCTATTAATGGTATTTTGTTGCAAGTTGTATCTTCTGTTTTTGTTGTTTATCTTTCTTTTAAAGTCTTGAACCCAAACACTTGGAATGGTGTTTTTTGGATAGTGATGTTATTTGTAAGCATTAATGCCATTGCTAAAAGTTTTATTGGAGAGGGTAGAGGAAAAAACCTCTATTACCATGTCATTGTTAAACCACAAGCTTTATTAATTGCTAAGTTTATTTACAACGGTCTATTAAATATGCTTTTGGCTGTGTTATGTTTAATTGCCTTTAGTCTTTGGATGGGCAATGAAATTCAACACCAAGCTTTGTACTATGCTGCAACCATTCTTGGTTGTCTCGGTTTTGCAGCTACTTTTACCATGTTATCGGCCATTGCGTCCAAAGCAGGGAATAGTCATTTGTTGATGTCGGTGTTAAGTCTTCCTATTATTATTCCTTTGCTTCTAATTTTAATAAAGGCCTGCAAAAGAGCCATGGATGGCTTGGATCAGGACTTAATTCTTAAAGACTTAGGGGTATTGGTTTTATTTAATATCCTTATAGTAGCGCTGGCCTACATCCTTTTTCCGTCCGTTTGGAAAGAGTAAAATAAATCCCGTATTTTTGTTAGCTCAATCAATCGGGCTTTTTACCCGAAAATGTTTTGACCCATGAGTAAAAAAGGAAGAATATTGGTCGCTATGAGCGGCGGAATTGACAGCACAGTGGCTGCTGTTATGCTAGCAGAAGAAGGTTACGAAGTGGTAGGTGTTACCATGAAAACCTGGGATTACCAAAATAGTGGAGGCAGCAAAAAGGAAACGGGTTGCTGCAGTTTAGACTCTATCAACGATGCAAGAGCCATTTCGGTTCAATACGGCATACACCACATGATTTTAGATATTAGAGACGAATTTGGCGATTTTGTAATTGATAATTTTGTTGAAGAATACCTGGCTGGAAGAACGCCAAACCCCTGTGTACTATGCAATACCCACATTAAATGGGAAGCTTTACTTAAACGTGCTAATCAATTAGATTGTGAATTTATTGCCACTGGTCATTATGCGCAAATTAGAAATGAAAATGGTCGCTATGTAATTAGTAAAGGCCTCGATCATCATAAAGACCAAAGTTATGTTTTGTGGGGCCTAACACAAGAAAGTTTGGCTAGAACACGTTTCCCATTAGGTGGGTTTCATAAAGAAGAAATAAAACAAATGGCTTTGGATAGAGGATTTACCGAATTGGTTAAAAAGCCAGAGAGCTATGAAATTTGCTTTGTGCCTGATAATGATTACAGAGGTTTTTTAAAGCGCAAAGTAGATGGCTTAGAAGAAAGTGTTGCTGGCGGCGAATTTGTAAATAGGGAAGGGAAATTATTAGGACATCATAAAGGTTATCCATTTTATACGGTGGGTCAGCGCAAAGGATTAGAAATAGCCTTGGGTGAACCTATGTTTGTGCTAGAAATTAAACCAGAAACCAATACCGTTGTGCTTGGGAGAGAAGAGGAGTTAAATAGAAACGGCATGTGGGTAAGAAATGTTAACCTTCAAAAATATGCTAGCTTGCCAGAACCTATGGAGGTTTTAACAAAGGTGCGTTATAAAGATGCTGGCACTTTTGGCACCATTGAACAAGACGAAAATCGTGTAAAAGTTTCGTTTAATTCTTTGGTAAAAGGCATCGCTCCCGGACAAAGTGCTGTTTTTTACGAAGGAAATGACGTAATTGGTGGAGGTTGGATTCAATCTAGTTTTGAAATTTGAAAAATAAAAAACATATCATTTGGGCATTAGCTGCACTATTGCTTATTGGGTTTAGCGCTTGCAAAACCAATGGAGATGATATGGATGTACCAAATTATGAAAATGGTTCAAAATATTACCCTTTAGATTCGGGTATGGTAAGGATTTATCAAATAGATTCGATTGCCTTTAATGATAATTCTGGAACCATTGATACGTTTCGTTTTATGCTTCAGGAGGAAATTGCAGGAAATATAAATGGGCAATTTCTAGAACCCCATGTAGTCATAAAACGCTCAATTAAAAAAGAGTTGACTGATATTTGGGAGCCAAGAGCCAGCCTGTTTGTATTGCGCACACCCAATAATTTACAAGTGGTAGAAGAGAATAACCGCTATGTAAAATTGGTTTTCCCATTGGGGAATACAAATACTTGGAATGGTAACATGTTTAATAATTTAGGAAGAAGAAGTTACCTGCTACAGTTTAAAGAAAAAACATTTAACAATGGAGATACTAGCTACTCAGACTGCGCTCAAATTCAGGAAGCCAATATAAAAAATGCCATTGAAGAGGTTTTTGTAAGAAGTGTTTATGCCGCAAATGTTGGTTTGGTAAATTATACCAATATTTATCTAAACACGCAAACGAGTGGCACTAGCGGCTATGCTATAAGGCAAAAAATAATTTTCTTTTACAAACCATGATGTTTCATTTTACTCCCAAGCAACTTATATTTTTATTGTTTTTTAGCTTTGGGTTGACCCCACTTTTTGCGCAGCAGTATTTTTATTTTGCTGCATTTAAAGATAAGCCTCACTACGAAGACATCGTTTACACACCATCATTATACCTTTCGCAAAAAGCCATAGAAAGAAGAACTATTAATAAAATTCCACTAAACCCAAATGATGTGCCGCCAGACAGCGCTTATATTGCTGCCTTAGCCAAACTACCGTTGTATATTTTTGGGCAAAGCAGGTGGTTTAATGGGTGTATAGTTTTGGTAAGCGATAAAAATGTTCAAGAACAAATAAAAGCATTACCATTTGTGGCTACTGTTACTTATTTAGGTCCGGCAAACTACTTAGATGAATCTGATGAATCTAGAGAATTACCCCTAGAAAACCAGCTATTAATGTTAGAACAATCCTTTGAGAATAAGAAGTTGAAAGAGGATAGCATTTTGGTGGGGAAGAGCAAGAAACAGTTGGCTTTAATAGGTTCAGACAGCCTATTAAAAAGTAATATTGGAGGCCAAGGTGTGTTGATAGCCGTTTTAGATGCTGGTTTTTTAAATATGGATAAATTAATTCCATTTAGACATTTATTTAACCAAAAAAGAATTGTAGCAGCTTGGGATTTTGTAGAACATGAAGAAGAAGTTTTCGAGGATGATGAGCATGGTTTGGCGGTAATGAGTTGTTTGGCGGCTTACCAACCAGGTGTTATAATGGGGTCTGCTCCCAATGCTAACTATTTATTATTACGCACAGAGAATGCTTCGTCGGAATATTTGTATGAAGAATATTTATGGGCCATTGCAGCGGAGTTTGCCGATTCTTGTGGTGCAGATATCATTAATTCTTCTTTAGGTTATACCAAATTCGATGATAGAAGTATGGGGCACAAATATTCAGATTTAGATGGCAAAACTACTGTGGTAACAAGGGCTGCAGAGATTGCCGCATCTAAAGGAATTCTTGTAGTAGCGAGTGCAGGTAATGAAGGCAATAATTCTTGGCGGCAAATTAGTGCACCTGCAGATGGTGAAAATGTTATTGCAGTAGGGGCTGTAGATAGTTATGGCGGTTATGTGGGCTTTA
>JBIKKC010000296.1:0-2718 GCA_044360615.1 Bacteroidia bacterium
TGGTATGCGAAAAGAATAAATAAGTTTTGTTTGGAATCAAGGCCTCCACACTCACTTCCTTTACACCCAATAAAATATCACATGAAGTTAAATCTTCTGTTACCACGGCACCAGCAGCAAGATACACTTCATCTTTAAAACAGCGCTCTAAACAAGGCTGAACCAATATTTCTAAGCCAGGAAAGAACTTTATTAACTCTGCACAATGTTGCGGTGTAAGGGGAGTTCTTTTGTCTATTGGCTTTTTAGTTTCTTTTATTATTCCTAGCGTTAATTTCATAGTTTTTAGTTAATAGTCCATAGACGATAGACGATAGTCCATAGTTTACGGTTAATGCCAAATAACAATTCCTGCTTTATTACTAAGTTCTTGCTGTTTTGCATTCAACAAACTTATCACTTCAAGAAAAATGGTAAGTTCGTTTTCATCTTCTTTTTCTTGCGCCTTCTTTAATTCTTCCTGAGCCTGCTTCATTAACTTGGTTAAATGGTGTTTTTCCATATACAATAAAGCAGATTCTATATCCTTCATAAACATCTCTTCTGGAGACTCCATTTGCACATCATACTTACTTAACCACTTTGGACTCACCTCAAATTTATTGGTTAACAAACTCGCAGTAGTAGCCGAAATAAGCGGGTTACTGTGATTGATAAAACTTTGCTGGTTTAAAGGTAGTTGTTCGCTCATCATAAAACGAATTTCGCTTAACAATAAGCGCATGGTTTCTTGTTCCAACTCAAGTTCTAGCTCTTGCATTCTATGCATCAAATAGTGTGCAACATTATCAAAACCTTCTACAGGTTTATCGCCATGCAGCATTAGCATTTTAATAAAGTAACGCTCTTGTTCATATATGGGCTCTTCTTCTAAAAGCTCTGCTAATTCTACCTGCGGCTGTTCTTTAGGTTCGGCACTAAGCCATTCTTTTTCTTTGCTACTAACAAAAGAACTTCTGCTTTTATTGAGTTCGGTTATCAGTAAGCTTTCATTCATTTCTAATAGCACCGCGCATTCTTTTATAAAAGCCATGCGTTTAATGCCATCTGGAATTTTACTAATACTTTCTACAATATCGCGTGTTACTTGCGCCTTTTTAAGCGGGTCATGTTTTACATCACTTAAGAGTAATTTTACCTTAAATAAAATAAAATCTTTGCTCTCTTGAACCAAATAATTTGTAAAGGCTTCGGAGCCTACTTTTCGCGAATAAGAATCGGGATCTTCCCCATCTGGAAAAGGCACTACTTTTACATTGAGCCCTTGCTCTAAAATCATATCAATGCCGCGCATACTTGCTTTAATACCTGCAGCATCTCCATCATACAAAACAGTAACATTTTCTGTATGTCGTTTAAGCAATTTTATTTGATTTTCTGTTAACGAAGTACCGCTGCTTGCCACTACATTTTCTACCCCCGCTTGATGCATAGAAATTACATCTGTATAGCCTTCTACTAGGTACACAAAATCGCTTTGTCTAATGGCATTTTTTGCAAAAAACAAACCATACAATTCATTGCTTTTATGGTAAAGTAAGGTTTCTGGAGAGTTTACATATTTAGCGCTTTTATCGTCCTTTTTTAATTGCCTTCCTGCAAAGGCAATTACTTTACCTGTATGGCTATGTATGGTAAACATAACCCTACCTCGGTAGGCATCATAAACCTTGCCTTGTTCATTCTTTTTAACAAGACCAGCTTTGAGTAAAACCTCCTCATTAAATTGAGAATTAAGTGCATTTTCTTGCAGGTGATTCCATGCATCGAGGCTATAGCCTAATTTAAACTTTTTAATGGTATCTTGTCTGAACCCACGCTCTTCAAAATAAGAAAGACCAATGGTTTTGCCTTCTTCATTTTCCCACAGTTGTTGTTCAAAATAATCTGCCGCCCAATTGTTTAAAATTTGAAGACTTTCTTTCTCCGAGCGAATGGCACGTTCTTGGTCGATATTGATATTTTCTTGCTGCGGCCATTCGATGCGATAGCGGTCGGCAAGGCTTTTAAGCGCCTCAATATAGCCTAGACTATCGTGTTCCATAATAAAGTTAACAGAATTACCCGCTTTGCCACAACCAAAGCACTTATAAATCCCTTTAGCAGGCGAAACTGAGAAGCTTGGTGTTTTCTCATTATGAAAAGGACAAAGGCCAGTTAGGTTAGCCCCTCTGCGTTTAAGTCGCACATAATCTCCAACTACCTCCTCAATGTTGGCAGCATGTAGAATCTCATCTATTTTACTTTGTGGTATCAAATCGGTTCAAAATAATCAAATATTTTTGAACCAACAAAGGAAAGAAAAATTGATAGTGAATTAAAGGACTTTAGCTCCACAAAACCCACACCCAAACTCTTGCTGTACTTGTAGTCCCTGGACTCGAACCTTCGTCCGCCAACTGGCGGATTAGAAAAACGTTGCACTTAAATGAAATCTATTTCTTTCATCAATTTTAGGGGTACCTCTTTTATGAATTTTCTTCCTTGGAAACTTTTTAATTCTTTTTCTCGAATTAGAGATTCTGATTTGGTTTCAAAATATTCTGTATAAATTACTTTCCAAGGCCTATAAGTTTTAGTGTAAGATTTTGTTACACCGCAATTGTGATTCCAAATTCTTTGAATCAAATTTGAGGTATACCCAATATAAATTTTATCATGGGCGCTGGAGTATAAAACATAAACTGTAAACATATAAAATTAAAAAAGGTCTGTCAA
>JBIKKC010000089.1:0-8704 GCA_044360615.1 Bacteroidia bacterium
TTATTCTTTATTGAATTGGCAACTTTCTGCAACTTATTTATAAACTTAATTCCAATTCAGAATTTATATTATTTGGAAGTTTTACAGTAACGCTTATCCCTTTGTGTGCATTCGATACAAGTGAAATTTCGCCACCCAGTTTTTTCACTAATTCTGAGCAAATAAAGAGTCCTAAACCAGAACCAGGTGCAGAATTTGAAGCACGGTGGAAGATTTTAAAAACCAAACCTTGCTGCTCAAATGAAATTCCTTCACCATTATCTTCAATCGTAAAAAGACAAGTATTATGGTCAATTTTTGCCGAAAATTTCACAAAAGCATTGCCATCATTTTCACAACTGTATTTTACAGCATTAGAAATTAAATTATTAAGTATTGGTAAAATACGTTTTTGATCAGAATAAAAAGGACAATCGGCCTGAATTGTAGTTTCTAACCTAATCTTGTACTTTACGAAATATTTTACCGCATCAAAGGACGCCTTCACATTTTCTATCAAATTTATTTCTGTATTTACAATTTCTGTTCTGGCATTTCGGTAATAGTTTAGAATTTCCCTAATTGTATCATCTAACCTGTTAACAGATTTGCGCATTAATACAAAATAATCTTGATTTCCACTTCCTGATTCTACCTTTTCATCTAGCACATCAATTAAGCCTAAAAGAGCTAGTACAGGGGTACGTAAATCGTGCGTAATAGAATAAACAAAACTATCAAGTTCTTCATTTAGTTTTTCAAGCTCCTTATTTTTTGCTAAGAGATTATCTCTACCTTTTTTCAACTCTGTTATATCTACACCATAAGCTAGGAGATAAGTTTTACCACTTCTATCTTCATAAGGAAACAACTCTCTAAGCATTACTTTTTCATTTTTAGAAAATTCGTTATATACGTCTTGATAGCGAAGTGGAATTTTTGTATTAATTGCCTGTTGAAATTGCGCTTGCCTTTCATCTGCAAGGCTTAGATCTAAATTTCTGAACTGGTAGTAATCTTTCAACGTTTTATTCAGCAACCACTTTCTAATCTCAGCGTTTTTGACTGCATTTTTATTCAAAAATTTAAATCTAAAATTATCATCAAATATGGCAATATCTAAGGGTATGTTATTTAATAGACTTTCATAAAACAACTTTTGCTTTTCAATTTCTTCACCCAATAAAATTTTGTCATCATATTCCATTTTTAAAGAATTTGTAACCTGTAACAAATCCAATAGCGAATCGTGAAGGGCAAAATCTGAAATCAAAAGGTTGGATTTAAGAAAATCATCATCATTTGTTATCCAAGGTGAACCACAGAATAAGATTATATTATTTAAATCATCAAAAATAAATTGTCCTTTTAAATTTATGGGTGATGGAAGATGATTAATATGTAAAATAAAAACCTGGTCTTTAAATTTAATGATGGAGTCGAACTTATATTCTATTCCCAATCTAGGTCTAATAAAAGTAAAAGCTTCTTGAAATGATGCTGCCTTGGGTAAAATCTTTAAAAGGCTTTTACCTTTATGTGAAATAGATAAGTCTTCTTTAAGGATGAAATAGAAGGGAAATAGGTCCTCTAATAATTTTAAATTAAAAACTAATTTCTCCATGTACACTAATGGACAATAATCTCAAATAAATCGTAAGTGCCATCTGTTTCGCTATGCTTTAATTGATTTACAGTGCAAGTCGAGTCGAAAAATTCTGATAGCCCGTAAATAAGTCCAAGCATAAAAGGTGTTAACCCAATTCTTTCTGAATAATAGTGTAAGTGCAATGTATTTTCGGTTATTACATCAACCTTAAATTCAGGTGGTTGTGCATTTGGGTAAATTAACATTACTCTACTATGGAAATTTGGCAGGTTTTTGAGAAACTGAATAATATTTTCACCTCCGCTTTTCATTAATGTTCCATATTTCTCCTTACCAATATTCAAAACCCAATATTTACCAAAATCTATGAGCACATTGTCTAAACTAATTTCTAAAACTTCTGACGCTGCAATTGCCAATGAAAAGGTTATATTATCGTCATAAACATGAGAAGCCAAATATGTATCTTCATCAATACCGGACTTAATTTTTATTTTTTCCCAAACTTCAGAACCGTACTTACCTATAATTAAACCTTGAAGTCCTTGATTTACTAAACCGTACATAGCTAATATTTTCGTCAATTTTAAGCATTTGTGTCGATTTAACGCAATTTCTATTGCTAACAAATTAATAATTATGCCAACTTGCTTTCATAAGTTTTTAAATGGCAATAAAAATAGGCTTAGTTGGGAAGAGGTTAAAGTATAAGTAATGCAAGCAACTGAAAATAAGGGATAAAAAAAGCCGAACAATTCAAAGTGTTTTTGAAAAGTTCGGCTTTGTACCCGGGGCGGGACTTGAACCCGCACGTCTTTAAAGGACACAGGATTTTAAGTCCTGCGTGTCTACCAGTTCCACCACCCGGGCAGCAATTATTCAAATAAAAAAGTTACAGAAGCTCTGTAACTTTTTGGAGCGAGAGACGAGGCTCGAACCCGCGACCTCAACCTTGGCAAGGTTGCGCTCTACCAACTGAGCTACTCTCGCATTTCCCTTTTGGGGAGTGCAAAGATATAAAGTAGTTGCGCTTATGCAAATACTCCTCAAAAATTCTTTTGTTTTTTATACTTACAAGCTGATTTACAAAGGAAAATTTGAAATATTGACGCTTTTGTTAGCTTTTTAAAGATCATTTATGCTAGTGCTTAAAACCCAGCCGATAATTAAAATCCTATCTATTCAATATTTTTCATTAATAAGCCTTAAATTCGTTAACAGATTTATAATTAATTAAACATCATGAAAAAATCGCTCCTAAAACTAGGATTACTTATTGGATCAATATTTTCTCTGGCCAGCCATTTGGCAATTGGACAAATTTCAGTAACTACTACCAACACCTTCTTAAACAATAATGGAAGTGGCACGGTAACATTTAATTTACAAAACACCAATAACTTTCCTATCATCATTCAAGAGTTTCATGGGGTTATTGGTACTACAGCCACTGTGCCTGTAGAAATATACTTTAACAATACGCCATTATCTGGGGCACCAGCAGCCTTTACCACAACTAATGGTTGGAATTTAGTGGCCTCTGGCACCGTTGCTGCAGTTACCAATACAACTACCACCATTACCCAACCCTTTTTAACAGGATTGAATTTAATAGTGCCGGCCAATACAACATTAGGAGTAGCTGTTTTTGCAACCAGTCAGCGCTACTTTACACATCCTGGTCCGGTTACCACAGATTCTGCCGCAGGTGTTAGAATTATTACTGGAACTAATATTGGCTATGGAGGCAATACACCACCTACTGCACCAACAATAAGCCCTAGAGGTTGGATTGGAACAATTAGATTTATTCCCGCCATCCCTTGCAGTGGAACACCAGTTTCAGGAAATGCAACAAGCAATAGAGCGGTGGCCTGCAGTGCCCAAAGTTTTCTATTAAGTTTGGCTAATGACTCTATCAGACAAAACTTGGGTTACCAATGGTTAACATCTACAAGCGGTTTACCAGGAACTTATACGCCAATACCAAACGATACCTTAAGAACGGTAACAGAAACCCAAACCATTAGTCGTTTTTACCGTTGTGTGGTAAATTGCGGAACTAGCAGAGATACCTCTACCGAAGTGTTTGTGAACACGCCAGTGGGCGCATTAAGCGGCACCTTTACTATCAATCCAACTTTACCCTTAAGCGCTACAAATTATTATTCACTAAGAGATTTGGCAACTACCCTAAGTTGTGTGGGAGTATCAGGCCCTGTTACCATTAACTTTGCACCAGGCATTGGTACCTTAAATGAAAATGTAGCTTTTGGCATAATAGCAGGGGCAAGCGCAACAAATACGATAACCATCAATGGTAACGGAAATACCATAAGTGCAGGTTCTTCTCCAATTGTAACCTTTGCGGGAACTAGGTTTGTAACATGGGACAGTTTAAATATTGTAGGGGCGGGTTCATTTGCAGGTTTTGGGGTACACCTCAGCGGTAATTCTCAGTTTATTACCATCAGCCGCAGTACCATAGATGTTGGCTTAACTTCCTCAGCTACCAGCAATGCTGGCATTGTAGCTTCTGGAAATACAGCTACAGCAACCACTGCAGGAAGCAATGCACAAAATATTAGCATCTTGAACAACAGAATAATTGGAGGTTATTATGGGATTTGTTTGGTTGGAAATACAGGTTATCTAAATAATACAGGACATATTATCGCAAATAATAGTTTAACCAATTTTCATTTATATGGCATTTACTTAGCTAATTCGGATACTGTTTCAATTTTAAACAATGATTTAAGCAGATTGAACAGACCTACTTTTACCACCTTCTATGGCATTTATGGCACCACCACCAGAAACACCCAAGTGATAGGTAATAAAATTAGAGATTCGGGTCCAGGTAGCTATGTAGCTTATCCTATTTGGTTTGCTACTTCGGTAAATAATGTTGGATTTGAAACACGTATTATCAATAATGCCATCTTTAATATCACCACCACTGGAACCTATTATGGTATTTATCTTTCAACCAGTGCCTCCAATTTTATCATTGCCCATAATACCATTCATGATAATGCAACTGGAACCACAGCCGTAAGAAGAAACTTATGGATAGGCGCTGCACCCACGAACGTAGCAGTAAGAAACAATATTTTTAGCAGTACAGCTGCAGGCACTGGTGCCAAACACTTAGTTTACATCACCACCACCTCTGCTACTTATACTTCAAATAATAATGTTTATTTTATGGGAGCTAGCGGTGGCACCAATAGCCTTGGATTTTGGACGGCCGACCGCACTAACCTTGCCGCTTGGAGAACTGCAACTTCGCAAGATGCTGCCTCAGTTTCTAGTGACCCTGTATACTTTGATTTAAGCGCAGGCAGTTTAGAGCCAGCTTCTTCTAACATAGATAATGTTGGTTTACCAATTGTAGGTGTAAGTACAGATATTTTGGGAAGAACCAGAAACTTAACTACACCAGATGCTGGTGCCTATGAATTTGTTGGAATTAATGCAGACGTACAACTTAGTGCTGCCAACTTAATTCTTGCCAATTGCAATTCTGCTAACGACACCCTGAAAGTTAAACTAAAAAACAGAATTGGGTCAACCATAGATTTTGCTACACAGCCTTTAAGCATAAGATATACAATAACTGGGCCTATTAACAGAATAGACTCACTGGTTTTAAACTCAGATTCGTTGCCTGCCGGTCAAGAAATAGAATATACAGTTGCTACTAATATTAACAGAAGTATTGCGGGCACTTATCAAGCTTTAGTGTTTATTCCTATTGGCCCTGGCAATGACAATGCAGGTAATGATACCATAAGATTTGCTGTACGCCCGCCATTAAACGGAAATTATAATATTACTATTGGCTCGGCAAACTTCCCAACTTTACAATCTGTATTTGATACCTTAAGCTTAAGAGGCGTTTGTGGAGCAGTTAATATTACCCTAAACAATAACAATGCAATATTTAACGAATCCGTTCAAATTAGGGCGATTCCAGGTTCAAGCAAATATGATTATAGATAGTTTAAACATTATTGCCCCAGCAAACTATGCTGGTTTTGGTATTCATTTTGGCAACGCCTCTAAACAAATAGTATATCAAAATAGTACCATAAATGTTGGCACAACTTCCACCTCAACTACTAATGCCGCAATTGTGGCCTCGGGTTCTACTACAACTGCAACCACAGCAGGCAATAATGCACAACAAATTAGTTTACTAAACAATGTAATTATTGGCGGTTATTATGGCATTGTTCTAACAGGCGAGGCTTCCTACCTTAACAATTCGGGGCATATTATTAGAAATAATGTTGTACGAGATTTTCATCTTTATGGCATTTATACTGCCAATGCAAACAATATAACAATTGATAGTAACGATTTACATCGCTTGGGTAAAACAACACTTACAACCTTTTATGGTTACTATGGCACAACCTCAAGAAATATCAGATTAACCAAAAACAGAATTCATGATGCTGGCGTTGGCACTTACACAGCCTATCCTATATATATGCCAACTTCTTTAAATCTTGCAGGAGAAGAAACCCAAATTATTAATAATGCCATCTATAATATTAATACAACTGGTCTTATTTATGGTTTTTACTTTGCAACAACTACGGATGGTTTTAGAATTTACCACAACACCATAGATATCAATGGTGCTGGCACAGGTGCAAAACGCGGAGCTTTCTTTGCAGCTTCACCTTTAAATACAGAGTTTAGAAACAACATCATTAGCGTAAGTGGTATTGCAAGTGGATCGGGTGCAAAGCATTGTATTTATGTAACTACACCTAGCCTAACTTTTGGTTCAAACCATAATGTATTGTATATGGGTGGAATTGGCGGAACCATTAACAATGTTGGATTTTGGGGTGCAGAAACCCCAACCTTAGCCAATTGGCAAAGCGCCTCTTTAAAAGATTCTGCATCTTCTGCTAGCAACCCTGTTTTTAATAATTTAAATGCAGGTGATTTTAGACCTACTTCTAGTAATATAGATAATATGGCTGCTTATGTTGGAGTAAATTTCGACATCAATGGAAGCCCTAAAGCTGTTGGCACACCAGATGTTGGTGCACTCGAATTTACAGGCGTAAGTGCAGATTTAGGAATTACAGATGCAAGATTAATACGTTCGAGTCAATGCTATAGCATGTTTGATACAACCGCTATTATTATCAGAAATGTAATTGGCGCAAACATTGATTTTAGCACTTCCCCAACAACAGTGGTATATCAAATTACTGGGCCTGTTAATACAACAGATAGTATCATAATTAATGCTGGAACACTTGCACCAAATGCCTTCTTTACCGCCAAGGTAAGTACTACCAACTTATCTATACCGGGCACCTATACCTTAAGAGCGCACCTAAGGCCAAATGGTGTTAATTCATTAACTAATAACGATACACTAGGTACACCTTTTACATTAGAAGTTAGGCCTATCTTAAGCGTAAGTCCAAAAACAGCTACAGCAAATAGCAATCAAGATACTTTTATCTTAAGAGCCCAATCTCCTTTATTCCCTGTTGGAGGAACTTTCTTTAGCGAGATTTGCCATTGGAGATTAGCCACTGGAGCAGCTCCACTAGGTGGCTGGCCAGCCTACATGTTAGCAGATGATTATGTAGAAATAACAGGCTTACCAAACTCTAGTTTAGCGGGCTTTGTAATGGAGGAATGGATTGGCACAGCCTTACAACATACTGTAACCTTCCCAAGTGGAACCGTATTTAGTCCGGGTGGCACCATGATTATTGCCACAGGACAATTGAATGCAAGTGTACCTTCTCCTGCTAATTTCTATTATCATTCTGGGCATACCGTAATTCATAATTCTACTGACGTAAGAGGTTATATCCTAAAAAATAGCTTTGGAACCATAGTAGATGCAACTGTTACTGGAGCCTATACTTTCCCCGCTACATCGGGTGTTACTGCTTCAGATTGGACAGGCAGCACGCCTGCAGTTTCTAGTGCCGGTAATAAATTAATTGGACCAGATAATAATACGGGTTCTAATTGGGTTACTGCTGCAGGTGCTTTCTTGCAAAATCCAAATGCAATAAATCCTGGTGTACCAGCGCCAATGCCTGGCAGCATGGCTGGCTTTAACTGGTACTATTTAAATACGCCTATAGATACCAATGCCAGCATAAAAGTTGGTCCTTATACAACACCAGGCTTATACAGATATGTGGCAGAATACAATACGGCTTGTGGTATCTTTAGAGATACCGTAACCATTACTGCTAGTAGCACTGTACCGGTGAGTATCAATTATTTTAACGCAGCAAAAGCAGAAAATGATGTGGTACTTAACTGGCAAACAGCATCAGAAATTAACAATGCTTATTTTGAAGTAGAACGTTCTGCAGATAATAGCCGCTTTGAACCTATTGGCCGTGTAAAAGGCAAAGGGAATAGTGTAAGAATTAACAATTACAGCTTTAAGGACGAAGAAGCAATTCTTCATTTTTCAAATCTGAACCAACTTTACTATCGCTTAAAGCAAGTAGATAAAGATGGAACCTATGAATACAGCCAAACAGCTGTAATAAATTTGAGCACAAGCAACAACTTACAAGCAGTCTTATTTCCTAATCCTAACAATGGAAGCTTTACCATTCATTTAGATGGAGTTGAAGAAGGTAATAATATTGAATTAAGTATTGTAGATATGATGGGTAACTTAATGTATGCATCTACCTACAACAACAAGCATTTTGCAATAGATGCACCATTTGCACCTGGTGTTTATACCGCCTTAATTAAGGTAGGCGATATTCAAAAGGCTGTTCGCATTAGCGTTACAGAATAAGCCTAAAGCTTAAGCCTAAAAAAACCTCGATTGCTTATGGCAATCGAGGTTTTTTTATTGTATCATTTTCTTAATCTCGTTTAGCTTAAGCAAAGCCTCTATGGGTGCTAAGGTATTTAAATCAATATTTTCTATGAGGGCACGCACCTCTTGCATAACGGGGTCGTCGAGCTGGAACATACTCAATTGAACCGGATTAACCTTTATTCTTGTATCCTTGGAATGCATGTTGGCTCTGCCTTTTTCGAGCTCTTTAAGTAAGGTATCTGAGCGTTGCAAAACGGTTTTGGGAATAC
>JBIKKC010000298.1:0-2714 GCA_044360615.1 Bacteroidia bacterium
TTTAGCACCTTAAACCTCAACGCCCAAACCGAGCCACAAGTAGCTATAGGCGAAACCATCATATTCCCTCACCAAGATTCATTAAAAGCAACCTTAGAACGCTTTGGCATCCGACTCATAGACTTCCCAGAGTGGGCAACCCAATGCCCAAAATTTAAAGCCGAATTACCTGACGGGGGTAAGAAAAGCCCTTGGGAGCCTTATATTGATACAACCAAGGGACCACGCAGACATGTAGTAGATACTTTAACTTTTGACAAAGAGAAAAATATAGTTTGGGTGCATGGATTAAACGGCTCAAGAAATTCCCTTTTCCCACCAGGATATGCAACACAATATGGAGTTCAAGGAAATTTCCCATTCCCTGCAAGAAAGGCTACAAGCTATGGAATTGAAGGAGACGCAAAAATGCAATTGTATAATGAAAACTTTGGCATTACTCCCGCAGCATCTAATGTAAATGCCTACAGTAAAACATACATACCATTAGAAAAAAGAACAGAAAAAGATTTTGTGATTGGACATAGCCAAGGAGGAATTGTAGCCAGAGAATGGTTACGAAAAATTGAAAAAGACCCAACCAATTATCCAAACTTAGTTCATGGACTCGTAACCTTTGGGACACCACATGATGGTGCTGAGATTCTAAATAATTGCAGACCTAATATGGGAAACAAAGTAACTCCATTTATGGACAATGCATGTAAAAGTTTAGGTGATGCAATTGTTACACCAACCATAAACTCTAACTTTTGGACAAGTTTATTAATATCGGAGGATATGAAAACTAAATTAATTACTACAGCTTGCAATGGTATTGTAAATTCAATCATACCCTTAGCTCTAGATAATTATTACAAGGCTACAACACTAGACTACTATAAAAATGCTCCATTCTTAACAGGTTATAACAATTCTACTGGACATGTAGAGGGCCTTTCTGAATATGAACTAAAAGTACCTGTAGTCCAATTTTTCGGAGAAGAAGAGCAACCCATACTTTGGAGGTTCTTGAGTAGCACCCTAAAAATGGGAGAAGATCAAATTCAATCTTCACAAAACTTGTTTTTTGCATATGAAAAAGATGACCAAATACAGCTTAAAGTCCAAGATATGATAGACCATTACAAAACCCAAGAATATCATGAAAATTTAAAGTATGAATTTCATAAAAAAAGAAGTGCAAGAACTATTAACATACTTTTCAGAAACGCAAGAGATAAAGCAAAAGACAACGCTATGGCTTATTATAGAGGTTGGAAATGGCTCTCTGAAGCTAATGATTATTATTTAACAGACCTTGTTGGTGGTAGGGTCGTTTCAACAAGTTTAGAATGTAAAATTATAGATAATATAGATTGTTCTAGAACAGCATCTAGCCCAAGAATGGATCCTCTCGCCAAAAATCTAAAAATCCAATACAATTTCGTTTCTACAGGACAAACATGTACATTAGCTCCAGTAAATAGTATGTATAAAAACTACACACATAATACACCAGCTGGACCCGAATTCATGGGAAATTGTGAAGGATTTAGAATTACATTTCCAACATGGAAAAACACTTTTTATTACAAACCCAATGATGGGGTTGTTTTAGCAGAATCTGCGGCAAAAAAAATAAAAGTAAAAGTGGATCCATTAATTACCCATGATATTGTTCTCATGCCCAAAACCAATCATGAGCAAATGAAGAATAGTGATGCAACTAGGAAAGCATTAAATGATTTATATATTGGAGCAAGAGGTGAATTTTTTAAAACTAGTTTAAGATGAAATATTTATTAAAAAATATTAACCTTCTTTCATTTTTGTTAGCCATAGTGTTTCACTATGGCTGCAAAACTGAAGCAGTAAAACCAAACTTTCAAACGACTTCCAAATTAGAGTTAGATACTCTTTGGACCTATAAGCTAAATGATTACAGCATTCCACCCAAACTAAATAAAAATGGGGATTTACTAATTTCGAAATCGTTTCATGATGTATCAGGTGAGAAATTTGAATTACTTGATGGCTTAACTGGCAAAAAAAAGTGGCAATGGAATGATTACTTTCAAGCAGATCGTGGGTTTTCACTAATAGATTTAAAAATAATGCCAAACCAATTGGTTTTAAGCGTTAGAAACAACTCTTATTCCTTTGATTTGCAAACAGGCCAAACCAAATGGCGTAATTCATCAAAACTTATTGGCGAAGTAGGAAACTCTTTAGATAAAGATGGATATGTCTACCAAGGATTTCTAGACAATGCAAATCGAACTTATATTTATAAAACAAACATCAATCTAGGAGGTGCAGAATTAGTTTGTGAATATAAAGACTCAGTCGATGTGCATCACATAGGTATTACTACAACTTCAATTACCTATAATAATCAAAATGAAAAGTTAATAGTTTATAGCCTATTTATGATTTACAAAGAAAATGATAAAAATAAAGGACTATCTAAATTAATTGCATTCAATATTTCAAAAAGTAAATTTGAATGGATTAAGGACTATTCCGACAAGTATATTGAATTTATGACTTCAGAACCCATATCCACGGAAAACCAAATTTATTATTTTGCTAGATATGGAACTAATCATTTCTTAGTTAGCATAAATTCAAATGATGGATCTGTAAAATGGGAAAAAGCAATTCCAAGTCTAGGTACTGATAAATTTCTATATAAAAATAGCATAGTGGTGCTTTCGTCTGGGGCACAGCCA
>JBIKKC010000297.1:0-2714 GCA_044360615.1 Bacteroidia bacterium
AATAGCATAAATACCTCTGGCATCTCTATCAAAGTTATTAAAACTAGTGTCTTTAGCTTGAATATAATTTTCTATTTTAGAAGTGTTAATAGGAAAGGTTCCGGCCTCTTCATTTATAGATTTATTAACGCCTATTTCACCCGCTGGACCAAAGTTAAACATGTTTATGTTTTGCCAATTGTAAGCCATTAATTTCCATTTTTCTTGAGCTACAAGCAGGTTTGATTCAGTTGGATTGTTTATAAAATTGTCCGTAGCATTTTGAAGACTAAAAACAGACATGTATGCGCCTTCTAAGGCTGGTACGATAATATTGTCTGCCGCTTGAGTTAATAATTTGGAGCGATTGAAGTTAATATCTTCTTTCTTCTCTTCCTTCTTTTGGCAACTAAAAAATATAGAGAATGCTATAAAAAATAGTACTTTCTGCATGATTTACCTGTTTTGAACAGCAACCCAATTTTGTTTAAAGTCGTTAATATCTGCATCACTAAATTGCAACTCAGTCTTAAGTATTTGAATTAATTGTGTTAGAAATTGCACTTGGTTAATTCTATCATTTAAAAAAAATTTAGGATTACCAAAAATAGAAGGATATGCTTGTAATAAGTAAAGAATATCTTGATTGGTTTCATCAGACATTTTTTTTCTAGCCATTCGAGCCCAACCAGTAGAAAATCCTGCACTTTCTGCTAAGGCATGCAAAGTTGCCGCTTTTTGAGCATCGGTCATTTCTGTTTGCGACATATTAGAAATAGAAGATTGTACATAATTTATAACTGTTGCATAGGTGGCCTTTTCTAAAATACTCCGAATGGCAAATCGAGCTTCATCGCGTTCCTTATTATATTGTGGTCCGGCCTTAATTGCAGATTGCAGCTTTAGGAAATTAAACTTAATTTGAGAATAGTATCCATTACCATCATTTTTATCTCTACGTGCTATATAGTTGGCTAAATACCTATCTGCATAAATACCATGTTTGCTATCTCCACTATTTTTAAACTGTGGCGTTAACCCAATAAAATATAGCGCCTGATCAACTGATTTTAGGGTTGGTTCATCAATAACTAATAATTGAATTGCCATTTTAGAAAAATAGGACCCAAACATATCTTTTTCAATCATTTGTTCTGGTTCAAAACCTAATTCGGTAAATAAATAGCCTCCAAAAGTTCCGCCCATGCCATTATTTGAAGAATCGGGATGAAAAGTACTTCCTGATGCCTTAACTGCCCTTTCAAGCCACCCAGTATTATTTCCCATGATTAGGCTAACATTATATGGAATCATATCTGTCCATATGTACGTATTGTTATAGCTAGTAAGAAATGGAATCAACTTATCATATTCGAGTTTAGTCCCATTAACTCTTCCTTTTTTCAATTCTTTTATCAGCTCATCAAAAGCTTGCGTTTTAGGCACTATTTCCGTTATGTTAGACTCATAGTTACTTGTATCATAAGTTGAAGCAATGGTTAATGGCGTTTCAGTTTTCTTCTCAACTTCTTTTTTGCACGCTCCCATTACAAGTGCAATCCCAAGAATAGCGAACAGAATTGGCTTAACTTTAAACATGATTTGTTATTTAGAATATTTTTAAATAATTGGTGTAGCAAATCTAATAGCGACAAAACAAGATACAATATTATTATTAGATTAATTCTAAATAAGAGTATTAAAATATTAATATTCAATTTATTAATTAATGTAAAATTTTTATTTCCTTACAAAAATCATTTATTCATACTTAAACGATGTCAATTCATAGGCTTTTATTTTCTTTGCAATTACATGGGAAAAGAAATTATTGTTAGTGGCATTAGACCTACAGGAAACCTGCATTTAGGCAATTATTTAGGGGCTGTGAGCAATTTTGTAAAAATGCAACATGAGCATCAGTGCTTTTTCTTTATTGCAGATTACCATAGCCTTACAACACATCCTAACCCTGCCGACTTACACCAAAATGTACGTCAGGTTTTGGTAGAGTACTTAGCTTGCGGACTAGATCCAGAGGCTTGCACCTTATATATACAAAGTGATTTACCCCAAATTCCAGAATTGTACATGCTATTAAATATGCATGCCTACATGGGAGAATTGGAGCGTGTAGCCTCTTTTAAGGAAAAGGCCAGAACACAGCCTAACAATATCAATGCTGGATTATTAACTTATCCAGTATTAATGGCAGCAGATATCATCATTCATAAAGCTACTAAAGTGCCAGTAGGTAAAGACCAAGAGCAACACTTAGAAATGGCTAGAACTTTTGGCAATCGTTTTAATAGAATGTATCAGCAAGAAATTTTCCCTGAACCTTATGCTTTTAATTATGGTAAAGAATTAATTAAAGTACCCGGATTACAAGGTGGAGGAAAAATGAGCAAAAGTGATGGAGATAATAATGTTATAAACCTAATTGATACACCTGAACTCATTCGTAAAAAAATGAGCAGAGCAGTTACAGATGCTGGTCCAACAGAACCTAATACTACTCCTAGCGCAGCGGTTCAAAACTTGTTCGATTTAATGGGATTGGTAAGTAACCAAGATAAGCTGTCGCACTACCAAGAACACTATGCTGATTGCAGCATACGCTATGGCGACTTTAAGAAAGATTTAGCAGAAGATTTGATAAATTATTTAGCCCCAGTTAGAGAGAAGATAGAGGCAATTTCTGCCAACAATACCTTACTTAAACAGGTGGTTGA